>CAYZOD010000091.1:0-2519 GCA_964480165.1 uncultured archaeon | reverse complement strand
TCGTCGATCACTACCTCGAGGTTCCGTTCGATCTGTCTGATGTCGTCTTCGTCGTCACCGCGAACGTCACGCACACGATCCCTCCGGCTCTGCTGGACAGGATGGAGGTAATCGAGATCCCCGGGTACACGGACAAGGAGAAGTACGAGATAGCCAAAGGCTACATTTTGCCCCGACTCGTCTCCGATCACGGACTCGACGGGAAGTTCAAGATGAGCCACAGGGCTATAAAAAGGGTGATAAACGAATACACGAGGGAAGCGGGCGTGAGGAACCTCGCGAGGAATCTCGAGAAGGTGGTCAGAAAAGCGGCTTTGAGGATCGTCGAAGGACAGGAGAGGGTGGATGTCAGGGCGAAAGACCTGGAGGAATACCTCGGGCCGCCTCCTTTCAAAGAGGACGAGCGTCTCAAAGAGCCGACGGTCGGTGTCGCCACCGGGCTCGCCTGGACGGCGTACGGCGGGGTCATCATCCTCGTCGAGAGTGTCGCACTCCCCGGAAGGGGCGATCTCGTCCTCACGGGACAGCTTGGGGACGTCATGAGAGAGTCGGCCAGGATCGCCCTCAGCCTCTCGAGGAAGATATGCGGCAAGGATTACAGGGACTTCTTCGAGAGCCACGACATACACCTCCACGTGCCGGAAGGAGCTGTCCCGAAAGATGGTCCTTCAGCCGGAGTCACGATGGTCACTTCAATAGTCTCGACCGTTACGAACAGAAAGATCAGAAGCGATGCGGCGATGACGGGGGAGATAACCCTCAGGGGGAGGGTCCTGCCGGTCGGCGGGATAAGGGAGAAGGTCATGGCGGCGCTCAGGGCGGGTATCAAGAAGGTGATCCTGCCGAAGGACAACGAGAAAGACCTCATAGAGCTTCCGGAAGAGGTCAAAAAGGCGATGGAGTTCAAGCTCGTCGAAACCGTGGACGATGTGCTGGAAGAGGTGATCGTCGTTGAATAGAATCTTCTATCTCGTTATGATGACGATTTTCGCCGTTCTCTTCTTGGTCACCTACTACGTCTACTCGCAGACGAAGGAGAAGCTTCAGCAGTGCGGAGTTGAAAGGGATGCCCTCTATGCTCTGGTAGATGGGAGATTCGATGAGTTCTCAAAGAAGCTCGATCTCAAGGAACACCAGATCGCGTACTACGCATCGAAGTTCTTCCAGTTCCAGCTCGGAAAGGCCTACATGGAGGTCAGGAGGGGAAACTACGGAAAGGCACTCGAGGATATCGAAAAGGCTCTGGCCGTCGCGCAGTCGCCTTCCGAGCTCTCCGAGGGGCTGATCTTTAAGGCCGCTGTTCTCGAAAAAATGGGAAGATACGAGGAGGCTGTAAAAGTCCTGAAAATAGTTATCGAGGAAAAGCTCCCTGGAATGAGCTCTGCCGTCGATGGGCTGAGGAGGATCAAGGGAAAAGTGAAGGATGAAGAGATGGAGAAGCTGATAGAGAGCATCCTCTCGGAGGTGAACGGAAGTTGAAGAGGAGAAAGAGCCTCGTCTTCAAGATAGTCACGCTCTCCCTCGTTATAATCTCGCCGATCCTCGTTCTGATGAGTGTCTACGAGACAAACACCTTTGCGGATAAAGCGGCGCTCTACCTCGAGAACAAACTCCTCCAGGAGAAGCTCAGGGTTCACGAGAAGATAATCGAGCTCACAAGGCTTGTGGACAGGATCTCATCGAGCGTCATAAAGAACCTCAGCGAGGGGAAGAGCGTTGGGGAATACGAGAACATAAGGAGGATCGACATCCTCAGGGAGGGGCAGAGCGACAGGAACGAGGGATTCAAGGTGTCGAGGAGATTCGCGCTGAACGACACGATATACGACATGTACATCTACATAGATCCATCCGTTATGAAGGAGATCGTGAAGGACAAAGAGGGAAGTACGAGGATAATAGTCGTAGATCCCGATGGAAAGGTCGTTCTGCCCGAGGAGTACGCCGGACTCGACTTCAGGAAAGTCGAGCTCGACATAAAGAAGCTCACTTCTGGGAGGATCTTCGAGATCCTGAAGAAGTACGATATAAACCTCGCCGAGATAGACGGAAGCAAGTTCTATCTCATGAAGTTCGACAGCCCGTTCTTCGCCGGATACAACGTCTACGTCGTCATAGACTACGCCGAGGCCGTCGATGCTATAAAGAGGAACATCGCGGAGGCCGTTTTGCTCGATCTAAGTGTCATAATCGGAGTGGGAGTTCTGGTTTTCTTCTACGTGCGTAGCCTGACGCTCCCGATAGAGAGGATCATCGATCAGCTCAGGGACAGAAGAAGGAGTGGAAATTTAGAGGAGATAGAAGTGGATGTCAAGAGCGAAGAGCTTCAGGACATGGTGAACATGATAAACGAGCTTCTGAATGGAATGAGACAGAGCTTGGAAGAAGCAGCCGAGAGGGAAGCCGAGTTGAGGATGCTCCACGAGAAGGTTAGCCGCTCACGCGACAGGCTCTTCAAGCTCAATTCGGTGATGAACGATCTCATGATGGTCAACGACAAAAAGGCCGTCCTTGAGCTC
>CAYZOD010000090.1:0-2519 GCA_964480165.1 uncultured archaeon | reverse complement strand
ATGGGCGTGATCTCGAGGTTTGGACCTGCAGTTGTGAGCGCTTACGGAGTAGGGAACAGGATAACCTCGATGCTGTCGATGATAGGTATGGCGATCTCGGGAGCCGTCTCGACGATGGTCGGGCAGTTCCTCGGGGCCGGAGATGAGGAAAAGGTGGACGAAACGGTGAGGTGGGGGTTCATAGAGACCTTTACGATCGTCGGCATCATGTCCGTTTTCCTCTTTCTCTACGGGGATCTGGTGACGAAGTTCTTCATAGACGATCCCGAGGTCATAGAGCTGGGAAAGATCTACTTTCACCTCGTCGCCTTCTCAGTTCCCCTGTTTGCCATGGTCTCGATCGTGATAGGCGCGTTCAACGGAGCCGGAAAGACCCACCTCGTGGCTGTCGTGAACGTTACGAGGCTCTGGGGGATAAGGGTTCCGCTCGTTCTGTGGCTCGCCGGTCTCTTCGGTTTCAAAGGAGTCTTCTACGCGATGGCGGCGAGCAACGCCCTCGCCCTCCTCCTCGGATACGCCCTCCTCAAACTCACGAACTGGAAGGTGAGGGTCATATGAGGATCGTCCTCGATAGCACGATGGACGTGTCGGACGAGCTGAGGGAGAAGGTGACCTTCGTTCCCCTCAAAGTGGAGATAGCCGGGGAGGTGTTCGAGGACGGAAGGGACCTATCCGAGGTGTTCGAGCTGATGAGAAAAAAGAACGCCTTCGCCAGGACGAGCCAGCCCTCCCCGGGCGAGTTCGAGAGAATTTACAGTGAGCTCCTTGAGGAGACCGATTGGGTGCTTTCGATCCACATATCCGAGAAGCTCAGCGGGACGATATCGAGTGCGAGGATGGCTGCCGAGAGGTTCAGAGGGAGGGTTTTCGTGTTCGACAGCGGTTTTGCGACGATCGCTGCTCAGCTTTACGTCGAGAGGGCTCTCGAAATTGAAGAAGAGCCACCGGAGGTCGTTTTGAAGGAAATGGAGAAGATAAAGAGCGAGATGGAGCTGTACCTGACGGTTGGAAACCTCGAGTTCCTCAAGAGGAGTGGAAGGCTCAAGGGGATAGAGGCCCTGATAGGCTCGATCCTCAGGCTCAGACCCCTGATAGAGGTCTCAGGTGGTACTCTGAGGACGAAGAAGGTCTACAGGAGCAACGCGAAGGTTTTGAAGACCATGAAAGATCTCATGGAAGGGGCAGAAGAAGTTATCATAGGACACATCTTCGCTCCGCAGGTGGCCGAAGATCTATTTCAACACGCCGAAAAGCTCGGAATAAAAGCGAGAATCATTTCCGTCAGATCCTGCGCACTCTCCGTTCACCTCGGTCCTGAAAGCTACGGGATAGCCCTCAGAAGGAGAAGGTGAGGGATATGCCGGGGTATATGAGGTACATGAGCGAGACGTCTATCATGCCGAGCTCAACTCCGACTTCTACATACGGAACGAAGAGCGCGATCGTACCCACCTCTCCAAAGAGCGGTCCGAGGTACTTCCTGTAGAAGACCCCAAGGAGTAAACTGGCACCGTAAGCGCTATCTTTTCCCTTGACTCCGAATTTGACGTTCGGAATGTACATTTCTTGTTGATAGTAATAGAACTCGTCTTCGTAGTAGATGTAGTAGACACCGATGGACAGGAAATTCCTCTCGGATTTTTTGGATGTTTTCTTCTTCGCAGCTGTTTCCTTCCTTTCGACCCTCTCAACGACCTTTTTGTATATCCCCTTCTCTCCGTATCCTATCTCCTGAACGATCCTCTTCACCTCGTCCGCGACTTCCTGGATGGGAACGTCCCTGGCCTCGGCGAAGACTATCTCCCCGCTGTCTATGTCTATTATCTTCACGCTCACGGTGGCGTACCCGCTCCTTCCGAAGCTCCTCTCGACCTTTCCGAAGACGACGCACCTCGCCCCTACCATCCTACCGAACTCCTCGGGTTCGACAAGCCCGATGTCCGAAAGCTCTCGTTCTTTCAGGATTATCTTTATATCCTCTCTCGTGAGCACCTTGAAATATCCGAGATCTATCAAGGCACTTTCCAGAATCGAATTGAGGGAAACTATCTGGGGTCTTGTAAACGTCTCGGACTTGAATCCGTAGACGGCCATCTTCGGTTTTTTCGCTGCGATGATTATGGTAACTAGAATCAAAAAGGTGATGAGAGCTTTCCTCATTTCCCCACCCCCTACCTGGAGTATTTCATGTACTCCCTCATCCTCCTCTCCATCTCCTTTCTCTTTATCTCTTCCCTTTTGTCGTACTTCTTCTTGCCCCTCGCCAGAGCTATCTCGACTTTGGCTATCCCGCGCTCGTTGAAGTAAATCTTCGTCGGTATCAAGGTGAGCCCCCTCTCCTGGAGCTTTCCGGCGAGTCTCTTTATCTCCCTCTTGTGGAGGAGGAGCTTCCTCGGTCTTTCCGGATCGTGGTTGAAGACCCTCGATGCGTGGTCGTAGGGGGCTATGTGGAGGTTCAGAAGCCAGACCTCACCGTCTTTCACCCTGCAGAAGGAGTCCTTGAAGGAAACCCTTCCCTC
>CAYZOD010000089.1:0-2526 GCA_964480165.1 uncultured archaeon | reverse complement strand
AAGAAGATGAGAAAACTCCAGAAGATGCTCGAGGAGCTGGAGGATATCGTGGAAAAAGAGAAGATCGCTCGAGAGCTATCCGACGTCTTCGAATCTCTGAAAAAGCTTGAGGATTTGAGAGATACCATTTCGGAGATCAAGAAAGACATGGATATCAAAATGGAGGAGAAAGAGAATTTAGAAGAGGTCTTGGAGAAATCCAAGAAAGATTATGAGAAGCTAAAGCGGAGAATAGAAAACCTCGATGAAGAGATCCACGAGGGGGAGAAGAGCCTGGAGAAACTCAGGGGGATTGTGACAAAGGCATCCCCGATACTCGCGGAATTGGAGAGATCTCTCGTGAAACTCGAGGATGGCCTAAGGTACCTGGATGGCATCGAAAAAGAGCTGGAGAGGCTCACCAGGGAAGAGGAAGAATCGTCATCCAGGCTCGAAAAGCTCGAATCTTTGAAGAGAAAACTGGAGCAGGAGATCAGCGGTCTCAGAGCGATGGAGATGGAATACATGGCCGCGAAAATCGCCCTCTCACTGAACGTCGGGGAGAAATGTCCGGTGTGCGGTGGAACCTTCAGAGGAAGAGAGAAGGCCAGCGTGAAATTCGACGAGAGCAGGTTGAAGGACCTTGAAGAGAGAATCAGAAACCTTGAGAGGGAATTGGCGGCAGAAGAGAGAAATCTCGCTTTGTTGAAGACGAGAAAGAGAGATTTGGAGATGAATCTGGAAGAGATGAAGGTTGAAATCGAAGAGTTGAATGAGAAGATAGAAAATTTAAGAGTGAGGCTGAAAGAGATCGGATTCGAGGGAGATGTGGATGAAAGGGTTAGGTTGCTCGAAGATGAGCTGAAGTCCAAAAGACAGGAGAGGGTGCTCTTGGAGAAGAAGATCTCGGATCTTCTCACTGAGATCCATGAGTACGAATCAAGGCTGGTGGGAATCGGTGTGGAGCTGTCCAGAATGTCCGAAGAGGTCGAAAGAGCCTCGGCCGAACAGGAAGAACTGGAGGGTTTCATCCTGGAAAAGCTTTCGACCTTTGACATGACTCTGGAGGAGGCCGTGGAGTATGAGAAGTATCTCGACGGCAACGCTGAAAGGGAGTACGAGAGACTGAAAGGGATCTTAGAAGCCCTCGTGGAAGAGCTCGGAGAAGTTGACGAAAAAGTTGTGGAAGGATGTAAACTGAGGATGGTGGAAATCGAGGAAGAATTGAAAAGGACGGATCGAGAACTGTCAGAAGCTCTCGAGACGGTCGGAGAACTGGAGGGAGCCCTGGAGAGGAGGAGGGAGCTCGAACGAGAGCTTCACGAGTTGGAGCCCAGGGTTGCGGAAACGGAGCGTGACGCAAGATTGATAAACGAGATAACCGCGAGGTTGCGGATCGATAAGATCTGGCCATACGTCTTCGAAAAACTCGGGAAGCCCGTTGTGGAAATCGCATCGGATAGGATTCAAGCTTTGACGGACGGCAAGTTCAGACTTTCGTTGCGGGGAGAATCGGTTATCGTTGTGGATTCGTCGGGATTGGAAAGGGGAGTTTCCCTTCTTTCGGGTGGCGAGAAAACGTTGGTTTCCCTCGTTCTCGCGTTGACGATTTCCGAATATGTGGGGGGAGGGATATCGCTTTTCTTCATAGACGAAGGATTTGCCGCACTGGACGAGGTGAACAGGGAAAGGGTCGCTGAGATGGTTGGAAGGCTCGAAGAACATGGAAAGACCGTTATGTTCATAACACACTTTGAGGATCTCGCGGACAAATTCGAGAACGTCGTGAAAATGGAGAACGGAAGGATAGTGGGGTGATCGAATGGACGAAGATAGGGAGAAGATCATAAGGAGAATCGTCGAAGAGAAAGGCAAAGAGGCGATACCAACTCTGATAAAACTTTTGGATGACGAAGATCCCGAAGTCAAGGAGATAGCCGCTGAAGCTCTCTACAGATTGGAAGCGCGGGAGGAGCTCTATCAGGAACTTCTGAGGAGATGGAGAGAGGGAATAGAGGAAGACGATGTGACGGTTCTCTATATCGTCGATATACTGGGAGATCTAGGTGAGAAGAGGGCGAAAGATATATTCTACTCGCTGATTTCGAAGTACACGGTTGAAGAGGCCGTGCTCGTGATATACGAAGCTCTCGCCAAGATCGGTGAAGGAGAAAAGCTCCTCGACGTTCTCGAATACATGATCACGGAGGATAGCTACAGGGATTCATACGGGGATCTCGTTGCCATGGTGCTGTCTTACATAGATCATCCGAGATCGATTGAGATACTCAAAAAGGCGTATTTCGACGAGAAGATGCCGGATGAGATCAGGGAATTCATTCTCAGAGCCATGAAGAACCTCATCGACAGGAATCCAACTTTCATGACCAGGGTAGGAAAAGATATTCTGCAGGATATGGAGAGGATAACGTGGAGCTGAGGCTTGAAGGGATCGGAAAGAGGTTCAAAAAGGAGTGGGTTCTCAAGGATATAGACTTAGAAGTCAGAGGTGGTGAAGTAGTCCTCCTCCTCGGTCAGAACGCCGCG
>CAYZOD010000088.1:0-2529 GCA_964480165.1 uncultured archaeon | reverse complement strand
GCTATGAGAAACAGGAACATCACCAGCTTTGGGGTGGCGAATGGAAAGAGCAATATCGAAGAAGCAATAAAAACGGCTATACTCCGTGAAAGCTGCTTTTTCACACTTTGGAGATATTCCATTTCGAAAATTCTGAATGAAAACAGTGAGAGATTCAACACTGCTGATGATATAGCACAAATCCCCGGTGGAAAACCGGCGATTTTCAGTATGTAAAAACCCGTTAGAAAGTCAACCAAAGCTACAACGAGGGAAATCCACCCCAGTTCGATCCCCTCCAAATTATTTGACTTCCTTTTTCCCATGGCGATCAAATTCCATTATAATCCTTTTAACGCCTTCTCTGATTTTTTCAAGATCCTTTTTGCTCGCCACGAGCAATCCAGAATCGCTTTCAACAATCACAATATCACTTACTCCCACCACGAGAACGGGTTTCTCTGATAATGAGTAAATCCCATCCGCGTCCACCGTGATTAGTCTTCCTTCTTTCTTATAACCGAGATCCTCAAGCGACTTCCAGTTACCAACATCTGACCATTCGAAATCTGCTTTGATCACACATGCGCTCTCCGTTCTCTCCATGAGGGCGTAGTCGATGCTGATGCTTGGAACTTTCTCGTAACCCTTCTCCCCACTTTCCCGGAGTGGCAAAAGAATACTGGGGAACAGTTTCTCCATCTCATGCAAAAAGGTCTCGACTTTCCACATGAACATTCCGGTGTTCCAGAAAAAGCTTCCACTCTCTAAGAACTCCTCGGCCACCTCGTAGCTGGGTTTCTCCCTAAACCTCTTAACACGGTCTCCCACCAGCGAGTATCAAGGCTTTCAAGACACAACCCTCCCATCCTCGAAGTATAATCGATCGGGGGTGATTCCGTGAAAAGAGTTCCCAAGGAAGTCATAGAGGAAGTCGAAAGGCTACGCGAAGAGATAGAATACCACAACTACCGCTACTATGTCCTCGCGGATCCGGTGATAACCGACGAGGAGTACGACAGGTTGATGAAGCGTCTCATGGAGCTCGAAAAAAAGTACCCCCAGCTCGTCACACCCGACTCTCCAACCCAGAGGGTTGGAGGGAAGGTCCTTGAGGGTTTCAAAAAGGTCAAGCACAGCACCCCCATACTCAGCCTCGATAACACATACGATGAGAAGGAGATAAGGGAGTTTGACAGGAGGGTCAAGAAGCTCCTCGGAACGAGTGAGGTCGAATACGTGGCCGAGCTCAAAATAGACGGGATATCTATAGCCCTCAGATATGAGGATGGAAGGTTCAGGATGGGAATAACGAGGGGAGATGGGATTGAAGGGGAGGACGTGAGCGATAACGTCAAGACGATAAGATCGATTCCGCTCCGCCTTAGGAAGCCTTTGACTATAGAAGTTCGCGGTGAGATATACATGCCCGTCGAGGAGTTCAAGAGGGTGAATGAAGAGAGAGAAGAAGAGGGTCTTCCACCTTTCGCAAACCCGAGAAATGCCACGGCCGGAACGATAAGGCAGCTCGATACCAGGGTCGTCGCCAAGAGAAACCTCGATTCCTTCATGTACTACGTCGTAGATCCTGAGAGCTACGGGATCAAGACTCAGTGGGAAGCGCTCCAGTTTTTGAAAGAAATAGGCTTCAAGGTCAATCCACACTCGAGACTCTGCTCGAGCATAGAAGAGGTCATCGATTACTGGAAGGAATGGGTAGAGAGTCGCCACGAGCTCGACTACTGGGTGGATGGGGTCGTCGTGAAGGTCAATTCTTTCGAGCAGCAAAAGATCTTGGGAGCGACCGCGAAGGCACCTCGGTGGGCGATCGCCTTCAAGTTCCCAGCAGAGCAGGCAAGGACGAAGATCGTCGGGGTGACTTTCCAAGTCGGAAGGACGGGGGTCATAACCCCGGTCGCGGAGCTCCAGCCCGTTCAGCTCGCCGGAACCACGGTCAAGCGGGCCACCCTTCACAACTTCGAGTACATAAAGGAGAAGGATATAAGACTTGGAGATTGGGTGTTCGTTGAAAAAGCGGGGGGGATAATCCCCCAAGTCGTCAAGGTGATAGAGGATCTCAGGACCGGTGAGGAGAAGCCCATAGAGCCTCCGAAGGAGTGTCCGGTTTGCGGAGGACCGGTTGGAAAGCTCGATCCTTCTGAAGTGGCCGTAAGGTGTCTCAACCCACACTGTCCCGCAAAACTCAAGAGAGCGATTCTCACCTTTGTTTCGAGGGACGCGATGAACATAGAGGGTCTCGGTGAGAAGCTCGTGGAACGGCTCGTTGACGCCGGGATAGTCAAGGACATAGCAGACATATACTACCTCACCCCGTTCGATCTCGCGCAGCTCGGAAGCGGTATAGGTCAAAGGACGATAGCGAAGATACTGAAGGAGATAGAGGAGTCCAAGAGCCGCCCACTCGATAAGCTCATAACAGGTCTTGGGATACCGCACGTTGGAAGCAAGCTCGCGAAAGTGCTGGCCGAAAACTTCGAGAGTTTGGAGGAGCTCGCGGACGCCTCGCTCGAGAGGCTCATGAAGATAGAG
>CAYZOD010000087.1:0-2560 GCA_964480165.1 uncultured archaeon | reverse complement strand
GACGAGCCTGCACTGATCGATGATGATCGTGAGCGACGGCTGACTGCCCGCCCCACGTCCTGCCGGGTGATTGCCGGTGCGTAAGCCGGCTCGATGATCCCCGGTCTGCGGGGGCGGGCATATTTATATATCCTCGCTCCCCAATTCTGGCGTGTTGAAGCATCTGAAGCACCTATACCTCCTGATAAATGTCCTTCGCGAGATGCAGGCTGATTCCTATCCCATGGACTCGTTTTACCCACTGACCATGGAGGTCCTGCGCGACGCCATGGCTGATGTTCGTTACATTGCATCTGAGTTCGGGCGTGACTGGGAGGAGGGCGTTAAGATCATTTTCTCCGAGAAACCGCGCCTTGCATCACAAATCGTTCATCTAAACCGGGTTATTCTTTCAGGCGAGGTGGACAATCCTGTTCGGGCTTCTTCACTCCTTGGCACTGCGCTCCCCATGTTCCGCGAGTTCTATTCAACGGTCAGGGAAAAATTAGAGGAGTTTTAGGTGGCCGAAGACCCTGTCCAGTTTGTCGTCCTCATCCGGTCCGAACCCGGCCACCGTTATCGTTCCCGCGGGTATCTGCGTGTGACCGGCGTCTCTTATGATCACAGAACAGAAGTCGTTCGCATATCTTCTGAAGTATTCTAGAAGTTCCGCTTCTGAGCCGACCTTCAGGACCACCTTCTTCGATCCCTCTTCCTCCCACTCGCGCAACTTCTCAGGGCATTTATATGACGCCTTCTTGTAGAGTTCAACGGCTGCATGTGCCACCTGTGCCGCTATCTTTCCCTTCCCCATGCCCAGATCCGTCCGAACGAGGAAGACCATTTTCACCGTTTTCTCCTCCGGTCTCTAGGTCGTTGGATATTTCTAATGAATGCACGACGCATATCGGACCTGTTGAGGGCCTCTATCAGTGCAGAGTATCCATCCTTTGACTCTACCTTCAGAGTGAATCGTCTGGATAGGATCTTTTCAGGCACATCTCCTTTTTTCTCTGCTCCATCTAGGATCTTCGCGACCTTCGCCAGGAACCTTAGTTGGCCAGTAACGATCGTTGGATCTTTGTTCTCTGCGATCGTATCAATTATGGCGGGGCCGAGTTTGCTGTAGTATCCGTGCATTATATGGTACATCGTCTTACCGAATGCAGTTCCATCTTGTGTTTTTGCGAACATGTCTGCGATCTTGTCCAGCCGTTCTCTTATCTCCACATCCGACCTTGCCCTGTGTAGCAGATCGATCACTGTTTCAGTTAGCATGCTTGCTGCATAGGGATTGGGGATCGCTACAGTTTTCTGCCCGAGTTCACGCACGATCCTCTCGATTTCTTCCCTATGCTCTTTTAGCACGCCCTCCTGCATCTCCTGAACTATTGTATGGGCGTCCATGAGTTTGTGTGGCGCCCAGAATGCGGCGATCTCGTGTAACTCGTGGATGTCCTCAGGATCGATAATGCCCAGGTGCTTGTCGATGTTTTCGTAGGTTTGGGATATTATCTGCTCTCCGCGCTTGCTTTCGGGATTTATCCTCGCGATTCCCGCGCTCACATGTTTTGCCAAGGGATGATCTGTGAGTTTCATAAGTTGAAGTATCGTTTCCTTCTTTTCCCGGGCGCTCTGTTTATACTCCTCCATGCAACAAGAATGTCATCCCCCTATAAAACCCTTCTCGTGTATGTTCCGTCCAGGAGGAAGGCATCCGCCGATTCAAACCCCTTTGCCACGGGCCCTATGAGGTTCTCCCTTCTTGACACGTCCACTCCCGTTATGAGCGGCGAGAACGCAGGAAGGACAACAACAGGAATCCCATTCCACCGCGCGAGTAGGAAGACCTTCTCGATCTGCCCCCCGAACTTGTGCTCCAGCCGGAGGGCGGGATGTATATGACCCATAACGATCGCTTTGGCGTCGAATATGTCGTCCGATGGTCGTGCGTGGCCGTGAAGGATATACACGTCGTTAATCATTATCCCGCTGCCCGGATAGATCGTGATCCCCGGTATTATCCTCTCTATATCCCCGTCGTGGTTTCCCTTCACCACGAGGAGTTCTCCCTGGGACGAGAGAACCTCTGCAATGTGCTTTACCTCCTCTGCCTCCCTCGCGGTGAAGTCGGGTATGTTGTGCTTGAGATCTCCCGCCACGATGATCCTTTTCGGTTTTACCCGCTCCAGAAGATCTTCCACCCTTTCTCTCACCCGTCTGGAAAGTCCCGACGCACGTATCCCCGCCCGCCAGTACTCTCGCTCTATGCCGATGTGCAGATCAGCCATTATCAGTGTTTTTCCGAGGAGCACGGCAGGTTCGTTCCTGATGAGTTTTACCGGAAAGGACCCTTCCACGGATTTATAAGGGTCGTCCCCCTTTTTATCACGTGATCGATGACCTCGAACGCCTGGCCCGCCGCATAGTCTCCCGCGAGGAAGACAGAAGAGCGAAGGCGGTCACGCTTCGTGAGGAGCACCCTGACTTCTTCCACCGCGTCGAACCGTCAGAGGTTTCAGGGCGGTTCGGGGCGGTGGATGGGGGATTGTTGTCAGAAGAGTATCAGGGCTTCGAACTC
>CAYZOD010000086.1:0-2573 GCA_964480165.1 uncultured archaeon | reverse complement strand
AGCGAAGAAAGTCGCCAGGATGGTACCGATTGGGGTCGTTAAGGGTTGAGAGGAGGGATTCCGTGAGAACGGCGAGGGTCAGAGAAACGATCGAAGGGTATCTGTTTCTCCTTCCTTCCTTAATAGTACTGGGGATATTCGTCTTTTGGCCGATAGGGTTCTCGTTCGTGCTGAGCTTCTTCAAGTGGGATTTCAGGAACATGAGGCATCCCACTTTCGCGGGTTTTGCGAACTACATCGAGATATTCCGATTCTCAACGCCTCCGAAATACCCCTTTCTCGAATCGCTCCTCTCGAGCGCCCTCGTCGTGGCGGCCGCTCTCCTCGCGGCGTACTCGCTGGTGGCCATCAGGAAGAGGAGAGACCTCTACACATCGATCGTCGCCGCCGTATTCTCGATCGTGGCCTTCTCCATCATGTCATCTCTGATTCCGCTTCTTATCTCAAACGCCATCGTTTGGACCCTCACAGCCGTCGTCATGAAGAAATACTCCTCCCAGGCCCTTGAGAAGTTCTGGACGTTCCTTTTCACATTCCTGATAGTCGCGATCCTCATCAACCAGCTCGTTCCTCACAGCTACGATCTCATGAGGTGGCTCCTCGACGCCAAGGAGAGGAACGATTTCCTAAAGGCTCTCTACAACACGACGTACTACGTCATTCTCAGCGTCCCGATAACCCTCGTACTCGCCCTCGGGATAGCGCTCCTTCTGAACGCCGAGATAAAGTTCAGGGCGCTCTTCAGAACGGCCTACTTCATCCCGTTCGTCACGTCTGTCGTCGCGATATCCCTCGTTTGGCAGTGGATCTTCAACGACGAGTACGGACTTTTGAACTACTTTCTGAGCTGGTTCGGGGTCGAGAAGATAGCGTGGCTGAAGGACGAGAGGTGGACGATCCCAACGGTGGCGATCGTTTCGATCTGGAAAACGGTGGGCTACGACGCCGTGATATTCCTCGCGGGTCTTCAGAACATCGATAAGTTTTACTACGAGGCTGCCGAAGTCGACGGTGCGAACTCCTTCCAGAAGTTTCTGTACATAACGTGGCCTCTCCTCTCCCCCACGACCTTCTTCCTGACCATCGTCTCGTTCATAGGGGCTTTCAAGGTCTTCGCCGAGGTTTTCGTCCTTTACCAGGGGCTTCCCGGTCCCTACAACAACGCTGGGCTCACGATGGTCTACTACGTCTTCGATCTCTTCTACAACCAGCAGAGGATGGGGATAGCGTGTGCCGCTGCATACCTTCTCTTCGGAATAATAATGATCTTCACATTCTTACAGTTCAGGATCGGAAGGAGAATGGTGGAGTACGTATCATGAGGTACTTTCTGATACTACTCCCTGCCTTTATCGCCGTCGCATTTGGTCTGAACTTCGAGATCGACGTCTACAGGTCCGGATGGCTCGTTGTAGGAAGGATAGCGGGGGTTGGTACGCCTGTAGACCTCGGTCTTCCCATATCCCACATGCCCGAGATAGTGACCGTACCCGATTCAACCCTCACGAGACTCGCTACTGGGTCCTCCAACTGCTCGATAATAACCATCCCAGGACTCAACCCCTTCGAGTACTCCCAAAACGATTTCTACTTCAACGAGTTCAGGAATCACATGCTGGACGCGTGGAAAGCGTCTGGATCGAGGTGTTCGCTCTACATATACAGATATCCCTCGTTCTTCGAGAGCTATTGGGAATCCGGGAAAAGACTGGCGAGATTCGCTAAAAACCTCAAAAACGTGACGATAATTGCTCACAGCAAAGGAGGACTCGTTGCCAGATGTGCACTTGAGGATCCCTCCTTCAGGAAGAATGTGAGGAGAGTTTACTTCCTCGGGACACCGCACCTTGGAACTCCCATCGCAGACGCCTTGACTGTTGATCCGTCGAAGTTCGAAGAGTATTTCAAAGTGGATAAGACGATAGGGGATATGATGAGGGTATCACTTGTTATGAGCTATACGGTAGGGTACATGTCGTCCGTCGGTTCCAGGGAGCTCTCGTGGATGAACAAAAAACTCCCCCCCCTGAGAAATTACGAAGATGTGAACTACTATTTCCTGGCGGGTATGGTCGATACCGAAGGATTGGATGAAGCATGGAAAGCCATAGAGGTGGCGATAACGAAGAGAACCGTGCTGAGCGGAGCGTATATGATGTACCTTGCGGCTCTCAGCAATGCTATAGGAAAAGGAAAGATAGAATATTCCTCAACGGACGGAGCGGTCCCAGTAATAAGTGCACTCGCTTATGGGAAATTGAGGGGCAAAAAGATCCTTCTCTACGGATACAACCACGCTGCTCTCTACAAAGACGTTGATCTGATATCAAAAATAATGAGCGGGAGCTCAAAGCTCCCGCTGGTGGAGGCGATGGGATTCGAACCCACGACCTCTACCTTGCGAAGGTAGCGCTCTCCCAGCTGAGCTACGCCCCCACGCCGGGTGGGATTGTACCAACAGGAAGTGGATTTTTCAACCTCAGAGTATGAGTTCTTCCCCTCCGCCTCTCGCGATGACGATCTCTCCAGCTTCTTCCAGACGCCTTATGACGTTTATTATCTTCTGCTGAGCT
>CAYZOD010000085.1:0-2592 GCA_964480165.1 uncultured archaeon | reverse complement strand
AGCGGAAGCGCAAGTATGGCATAAGCAAGGCGGCGGAGGAATTCCCACTCAAACTGTTCGCATTCGATCTCATATATGCTGATGGTGTCGACTACACCCCAAAGCCCTACGAAGAGCGCCGCGCCGAACTAGAGAAGCGTGTAAAGGAAGGTCCAGTTCTTGACCTCTCCGAACGGCGCATCGTCTCTACTGCAAAGGAACTGGAACGCTTCTTCGAGTCGTGTGTTGAAAGGGGCCTCGAGGGAATCGTTGCAAAGGATCTTAAGGCACCATACATTGCCGGCGCCCGTAAGTGGGCCTGGATCAAACTGAAGCGTTCCTACCGTGGCGAACTATCGGACACGATCGATGTTGTGATCGTTGGCTACTACAAGGGTCGCGGCAAGCGTTCCCAGTTCGGTCTTGGCGGAATACTCGTTGCTGTCTATGATAGCGACGAGGACGTCTTCCGAACGATCGCGAAGGTGGGTTCCGGCTTCACAGAGGAACAACTGGTCGAAATGAAAAGAATACTGGACGAGATTGCCGTCCCCCACAGACCAGCACGCGTCGTCTCCTTCCTGGAGCCGGACGTATGGGTGGAGCCGAAGTACGTTATCACAGTCACGGCCGACGAGATTACGAGAAGCCCGAACCACACGGCAGGCTGGGACGGCGAGAGGGGCTATGCACTACGCTTTCCAAGGATTGTGGGGTGGATACGCGAGGACAAGGGGCCAGAGGATGCGACCACGGTGAACGAGATAATCCAGATGTATAAGCAGCAGAGAACGGTCTTCACGGGTGAGGAGAATGGGTAAAGCGTTCAAGGTATTTGTTCATCTGGCTTTCATCGTCATCGCTGCATACCTATACTTATCCGTCGTTCTTCTCTGGGCTGGCAGGTGGAAGACCTACTTCATGCGGTCTGGGAACATTATGTATTATATCTATCTCTTCGTATTCACGTGGGTCTACGTGCAGATAATAAAACTGCTGTGGAAGTGGCAGGTGCGGCTCCTCAGCGAACTCTAGCGCCCGGTTTAACGTCTCTGTCGGGCGTGAGCAACGAGACTGTTTCACCGTCATCCGCTGCGAGGAGCATGCCTTGCGACGTAACACCCATCATCTTCTTGGGCTCCAGGTTCGCCAGAACGACGATCTTCCTACCCTCTAACTCCTTCGGGCTGTAGTAACCCTTCAAACCTGCGACGAGCGTTCTCTCCTCATCTCCGAGGTCGATGGTCAGCTTGTAGAGTTTCTTGCTGCCAGGGATGTCCTCCACCTTCTTCACGCGGGCTATGCGGATGTCCAGTTTGGCGAACTCCTCGTAGGACACCATGGTTATAAATCCGTTGGAGGCGTTATTAAAACGTGCGCATCAAACTCGTGGCCCCTGTGAAGGATCTGAAGGTCCTCATGATGCAGATGCGGGAGGACCCGGACATCATTCCGAAGGGTTCGACCACGTACAACGAGACACTCCTCTTCATGATGCAGGGCGCATACGGTGCCCCCGACCTCTACGCGATACGCGTGTGGAACGAGGAGGATGAGAAGGCGGTTTTAGTGCATCTGGGCCACGATCTCAGAGATCAGGAAGAGGAGGTCGTCGAATCGGGCGAGAAGGATCGCCTCCGGTACAAACTCATGGGCCTCGGATACCAGCCGCTGGGCGAGTTTAAGATCTCTGAATGGAAGTACCGCTGGCGCGAGTTTTTCGGCGATGTTATTACCATTGAGAATCTCGGTTCGTTTATCCGCATCTACCGCGAGTTCCCCGGAGAAGATTCCAAGGTTTTTGCCGAGCGTCAGCGAAAGGCCTTCGAGTTTCTGAAGCGCTTCGGCGTTCGCAAGGAGGATCTCTTGCCCTACGACGTGCGTGGCTTCCTTGTTATGATGATCCTCCAGCAGATGCAGCAGCAGGCGGAACAGCAGGGCGGCCAGCAATAAAAGGTTTTGTCTGTAGATGGTTATACGTCTGACTGGGAATTTGGTGGGGCCGTGGCCTAGGGCCAAATACTTTGGCCGGACGTATCCGGCCATGGGGCTTGCAGCCCCATACCCACAGTTGTGGGTGCGGGTTCTGCGAACCCGCAGGCGCGCTCGCGCCACCAGAGAATCTGATGGGGCCGTGGTCTAGCCTGGCTATGACGTCGCCCTTACAAGGCGAAGGTCCCCGGTTCAAATCCGGGCGGCCCCACTTAGAGATTTCCAGATTTTGCCAAAATTTTTGGGATAAAAACCCAGTTCGTTTTTATTCACCATCTCCCCAAGTATTAACTTATGGAGAGTGGTAACAGTCGCGAGGTGAGTGGCATGCAGCGCGGCATAATGGCAATCATATTGGTATCGATGCTCATTCCATCGGCGTTCGCGTTCAGTTTGACGGATCTTTTCCAGTCAATATTTGCGGCAGTTGGGCTTGTTCAGCCGATGTCCGACGGAATTACGCCTATGATTAGTAGTGTTTCTGTGGTATCATCTCCGGACAGTCCGGGGGACACGTTTTCAGTCAAGGTTTGCGCACAAATAAACCCCAGCGACTCGAGGAACTGGCCAACGAAGGTGCAGTTTGCGATCGATTCTACTGGTAACATTGTGAAGACATCG
>CAYZOD010000084.1:0-2636 GCA_964480165.1 uncultured archaeon | reverse complement strand
CCGCTGAGCTTGCCGCGCTTGGTTATGGGCTTCCCTTCGACCTCAACTATGTCAAGCGAGAAGTCAACGGGCTTCGCCGAAGCTATGGAGCCACCGACGCCAAAGGCGTCTGCAACGTCCACTATCTCCCTTATTTTCTCCTCGTCGAGGCCGCCGCTCACGAATATCTTAACGTGCTCGTAGCCCCTCAGGTCGAGCTCCCAGCGGACTTCCTCGATTATCCTCCTGAAGTTGCCCCTCCTTGAGCTGGGAGTGTCGAGCCTCACCGCCGCAAGCCTCTCTCCAAGTGCTTCAGCCGCCATGAGCGCCTCGAACTTCTCGTCGCAGAGCGTGTCAACGAGGGCAGTTCTGGGAACTTCGGGCTCAATGACCTCGTCGAAGTACTTCCAGGCCTTCACTTGGTCGCCAATTGTGAGAATCAGAGCGTGAGGCATCGTCCCGACGGGCTTTTCACCGATCATCTCGGCACCAAGGACGCCGGAAACGCCGTCGCAGCCGCCTATGAAGGCCGCCCTGTCAATCATCGGCGCTATGGCCGGGTGCATGTGCCTTATCCCAAAGGAGTAGACCGGCTTGAAGTTCGCCGCTATCTTCGTCCTGAGCGCGGCCGTTGCTATTCCGCTCGCCTGACTGAGCATTCCGAGAAGAGCGGTCTCGTAGATTCCGAACTCCTCATAATAGCCCTCTATCTGCAGGACAGGCTCGTAGGGGTGAAATATCGTCCCCTCGGGCATGGCGTAGACGTTCACGGGTAGGCCTTCAAGGAGCTTCGCCACCTCCTCGATTCCTGCCAGAACTCCCCACTTCCAGCCGTTTGGCAGAGAAGTCGTGGTTACATCGGCGAAAACCCTCTTGTGGATGCCCTTCTCGAGGAGTATCTTCCTCGTCCTGATAAAATAAACGTCGGTGGTCTTTCCGGCTTTGATATCCTCCTCGTGGGCGATGTAGAAGCCTCTCATTTCCCCCACCTGATTGAGAATCTGCGCAATCTGAATTTAAGGATTTTCAATGGCAAACCCTGTCACGTGCATCACAGTTTCATAAAACCCATGGAGCATAGAAAAGATGAAAGGAGGTTTTCATCCCAGCCTGAATGGAAGCTCCACCTTTTCGCCCTTCTCGATTCTATGGAGCTCCCTGCGGTAGGCTTCAAGCGGTCTGTCCCCGACCTTCAAAAAGCCGGCGAAGGTCTTCGGCCTCCCCTCCAGCTCCTCGAAGAACCTCGGATAGTTCCTGTCCCTTACGATGTGGTGGTCGAGGATTACCTTTGCATTCGTCTCGCGGATTATCTCGTTGAGGTTCTTAACGCCGGTCTCCCAGCTCCCTTCGGCGCGCTTTCCGAGGTAGGTTGGCGGCCCGCCAGTTATAAGGATGTCCGGAACCTTCTCGATTATCCACTCGACGGCTTTCCTGTTGAGAAGCTGGATGTCGCTGGCGTGGATTAACCTCTTCGAGCCGTCGTCGATGAGCGTCATCACGACGAAGCCGAGCTTCGAGCCCTCTCTTCCGTGAGGCACGGCAGGCGAGAATTCAAGCGTAACGCCCCCCAGATCGAAGCTCCTCCCGTCGGCGAACTCTATCTTTTTCGCTATGGGCTCGGCGTTCTTCAGGAAGGCCCGGGCCCTCTTCCTCTGGCTGAAGTTTATGTTTTCCTTGGGGTGCTTGGTGAAGATTAGCTTTCCAGCGTAGATTTCCCTCGCGTAGGCCTCGCTTGAGCTCTCGTAGAGGCCCTCGAAGAAAGGTGTGTGATGGTCGTAGTGGTAGTGCGAGATTGTAACAACGTCGGCCTTTCTCGCGTAGGCCTGTATCTTTTTCCTCATCTTCTGCAGTGTCTCAAGCTCTATTTTTGCCGGCGGAAGGCCGTAGCGCTTTGGTCCGAGGGCGACGCCTGGATCAATGAGGATTTTTATCCCGCCGGCTTCAACGAATGTGGCGAGGCTTCTCACGCCTAAACTTTCAGAGGCGAGCGGGATGACCCTCATCCGGTTCCCTCCCAAAGCAGCACTTCGACACCATCGCCCCCAAGGTATTCCCTGAGCGTGACCTTCCAGGGGGCCAACGAGAAGTAGTACATAGGATCCTGGTATGGCACACCTATTGTTATCTCGGACACGTCACCAGTGAGGACAAGGTAGTCATATGCTGGATACCCCTCAAAATACTTAAGGCCCTTCCATTTCTGTATGACCGCATCGCCAATATCAACGAGAACCGCCGTGGTTCTCTCCCCAGTTATCAGCTCGACCGGAGAAGAGATGTTCATTAGTTTAATGTGGAGCAGTATCATATTGTCCTTGAAACCCGCATCAACGAGCTCAGCGTTTCCGTTGCCCATTTTATTTATCATAATGGTGTAGCTGTCCCAGAACTTTCCGGCGGGATTACGCTCCATCTCAGCGTATATCTCCTCCAGCTTCCTGCCCGCATCCTTGGAGGCCTTAAATGGAGCCATCTGATATGCGAGTTCAAACGATGGGAGCCGGTACACCCTAACATAGTAGCCGTCCCTAAGATAGCCCCCCGTCATGCTGTAAACGCTCAACATTTCCTCAAGTGAAGAGAAATGAAGGGTCTTGGCCGTGCCGGCCGGGAACCACCCTA
The DNA here is from genome assembly GCA_964480165.1 of uncultured archaeon. Taxonomy (GTDB): domain Archaea; phylum Iainarchaeota; class Iainarchaeia; order JAADDC01; family JAADDC01; genus SZUA-1452. The sequence goes on along the minus strand of CAYZOD010000084.1, from coordinate 35 downwards.
TCACCCATGTGTTCTCATTGGCCCTTAAGACCTTG
>CAYZOD010000083.1:0-2659 GCA_964480165.1 uncultured archaeon | reverse complement strand
TCCCCTTCATCGATCTCTCGAGCTCCGATAGCCTTTCCTCTATGGAGGATATCTCCCGCCTCATCTCGTTGAGCACCCTCCTAGAGGGTCTTGAACGATCCTCACCCACGGGAAGCGGCTCTGCCATCACGAGGGTTCTGGAATTCCCGTTGAACTCCACGGGATTGAAGGAGAGTTTCTCTATCCTCCTGCCCCTGAGCCTCAAGCCCGGGAGGATAAAGCCCGACTCGAACATCTTCACCGCGGCTGCCGCCTTTGGATCTGACGAAGATCTTCGGCCAGGCGAGGAATCTCGCCTTTTCTTCGTCTTCGCCTTCGATAGTTCCCATCTGGACCGTTATGCGCCTCTCACACCTCGCTCCTGGGACGTACATCTTCGGTCCGGCGTCTCCGGTTCTTCCCTTGACCTCTCTTGTTATCCACTCGACGCTCCTGACGACAGGAATCAGAATTCTCTCCTCCCTGCAGACGTAGGACCTCATCCCTTTGACCACGATCGTCTTTCCGGAAGTTATGATGAAATCCTGAAGGGGAAATTCCTCGATCTTTCCGACTTCCCTCGCCGCCAGTAGAATCCCGCCGAGGGTTTCATCCTCGGGGAGGAGATCCTCGTCCGTGCATTCCCTCTCGACGACGTCAAAGGGCATTCCGACCCTCAGATCTTCCCCTCGGTCGAAGACGTAGTAGAGTTTGTAGCAGCACCCCCTGGGATCCAGAACGGCTGTCAACCAGACGTAATCCTCGAAGACATCGTAGGTCTCGAGGATTCTCAGCTCGATTCCTTCTCCTTCCAACACCCTCTCGAATACGAATCTCTTCACCCCTTCCGCTTCCCATACTCCCCTTCGGCGGATCCATTCCTTCCACTCCATCGGTTCCGTGTAGGAGGAATACGCGTCCCCGAGCTCCCTTTCGATGAGAACCTTGAATGGCTCGAAATCTCCCGAGGATTCCTTCAGACCGATCTCTTCGACTTTCCAGAAACCAACGCCTTCAGCCTTCACCTTGAATATCCCCTTCCAGCTCGAAAAAGCCCCTTCGAACTCGGAGGGGGAGAAGACGTGAAGACCTGAGAGATCAAAGCGCCTTGTGAGCTCCTCGAGGGCTTCGGCGGAGCTCAATAGAATCCTCCTGTACTCCTCCACCATCTCCTCGTGGATCTGATCTATCCCGACACCGCATACGTTGTCGTGTATGAGGGTCTTGAGGTAATCCCTCCAGAGCGGAATGGGCCTTCCGAGCCCCAGGTACGAGGAAGTGAAGTCGAGGGTGGTCAGAACCTTCCCGACGTGATCGGCGGAGATTTTCAAATAGGTTCTCGTGCTCAGGGTGCCAGGAAAGACCGAGGCTATCTTTCCGGAGAGGAGTTCTCCCTCCACGACCGGGAGGCTCGAGAGCTCCTCGAAGACATCCTCCACTTTAGTGTCAACATCCTCCTTCAGGAAGTCCGAGGGGTCCTCGGGATGGACGTCCAGATCGTATCCGTCGGTCAAAACGACGGGTTTTCCGAGCCTTCCGAGCTTTTCAAGCTGCTTTCTGAGCCTATCTTCGGCTATCTCCGAGGTGTCAGAGAGATTGTAGAGGGTTCTGTAGCCTCCGACGAGTGATACGACTGGAACGGTAGAGCCATCCGGGGATCTCCAGGAGAACGCCGGGAAAGTGTGTCTCACACCCCTCCAGATCACAGCTCCCTCGATGCCGAAGATCCTCATGATCTGGGGAAGCTGTGAGATGTGCCCGAAGTTGTCCATGAACCAGCCGTATTTGAAGCACCCTCCCATCCTCTCACAGTCCATCCTCCCGATCTCGAAATCCATCCAGACGGCCTGAGGAATGGAAATCCTCCAATCTATCTGGGCGTAGACGGGTCCCACCTTGAGTCTCCCTTCCTCGACGAACCTCAGGAGCCTTTCGTAGAGCTCCTCCGATACGAACCTCAGATCTTCCATGACTTGGGTCTGACCGTCCAGGACGAACTCGAGACTCGGGTGGATTTTCAGGAGCTCCTCGAGAGATCTCGCCATCCGGATGAGGAGCTCCCTGGTGAACCTCCAGCTGGCGAACCACTCCCTATCCCAGTGGGTGTGGGAGAGGATGTGGATCAGAGCTCGACCCTCCTTTCATTCACCGGATCGAAGAGATGGATATTCTCAAGTCGGAACGAAAGCTTCACCCTTTCCCCTTCCCTGAACTCGTGGTCCCCGGGTATCATCGCCACGATCTCTTTTCCACCTTCCAGGGTGGCGTGGATTATCGTCGAGGACATGAGCTTCTCGACGAAGTAGACTTCTGCCTCGACCACCACTTCTCCATCACCGAGTGAGACGTGTTCGGGTCTTATCCCGACGATGAGCTCTTCTCTCTCGGGATCCTTTTTGAGCGGGATCCTCATCCCGTAACCCTCCAGAAACGTTTTGGTGCCTTCGGATTTGACCTTCATCCTGAAGAAGTTCATCTGAGGGGATCCAATAAAGCCTGCAACGAAGATGTTGATGGGTCTGTGGTATATCTCGGAAGCCGTTCCGAACTGCTGAAGCTTTCCCTTGTTCATCACCGCTATCCTGTCCCCCATTGTCATGGCCTCGACCTGATCGTGAGTGACGTATATCGTAGTCACGCCTATCTTCTCCTGGAGTTTCTTTAATTCCGACCTCATCTT
>CAYZOD010000082.1:0-2676 GCA_964480165.1 uncultured archaeon | reverse complement strand
GGCGTCGCTCTCCTTGAGGAACCTCTTGAGTTTCTTCTCGAAATCCCTCTTCTTCTTATCCTCCTCGCTCATCTCCTCGCGCTGCTCCAGGTTCATCTCCTTCAGCGTGACCTCCCACTTTCCATCTTTCGTCTTCCCTATGACCTTCCCCTCTATCTCCTGCCCCTCTTTGAGGAAGTCCTCGACCTTCTCGACGTAGTCCTTCGATATCTTCGATATGTGCACGAAACCTTTCTCTCCACCCTCGAGCTCGAGAACTGCCCCATACTTGAGAGTCTTGACGACCTTCCCCTTCACATAATCACCGACTTTCACCCTGCCAACCTCCCACAAAAAAGATTCCTCACGCGTTCAGATAAGACTCGCCGTACTTCTTCTTGAACTTCTCGATCCTACCCTCGGTGTCGACTATGATTGCGCCAGCTCCCTTACCCTGGTAGAACGGGTGGCAGTTCGAGCACACCTCGATCTTTATGTTCTCGCGGGTCGTCCAGAAGGTGTGCTCCGCGCCACAGGAAGCACACTTCACCGTAACGAGTTTCATCTCCGGGTGTATACCCTTCTTCAAAGTTTCCTCACCTCCCAAGGAATTTTTGGGTACGCTTGAATTTACCTCACACGGGCCTTCCTTGTCAAGGAATTCCGACGTATAATCCCCCTCAAACGGGTGGGGGTGATCGTGTGAGAACGGTCGTAGTCGATGGTGGAATAACGTTCAGTGGGTACGATCAGGTCCTTGGATCAAATCTCTTCAGAAAGATCATCGGAGAATTCCTTGAGGAGCTTCAGGAGAGAAGCGACCCCCTGCTGAAGGCCGTTGAGGTCTTCAGGAAGAAAGATGGTTATGACCTCGATTCTCTCGTGAACGCCATAACACTCCTCACCGTTCGGCACCTCTCCGAGCTCGAGGGGCCCGTTTGGAACTTCCTCCGCTCTAACGCTTCCATTTTCGTCGATTTCGTCGAGTCACTCTACAATTTCTGGCGCTCCAAACACAGGTTCATGGTGAGGATAAGGCCGTTTCATAGGGATCCCAGAAGACGCGTGAGTGAGGAGTACGCCCTGATGGAAAACGGGGAGAGGTTCGAGACGATACTGAGGGAGATGTACAGGAGCGTTCTGAGAAACACAAAAGTTGAAAGACTGAAAGTCCTCAGACAGCTTCCGAGCGGAGTTCAGGCGATGTTTCTCGCGATGAATGGGGACGAGAGGACCTACGGTGCTCCTCTCGTCTGGTCGGTGATCCTCAAGCCCCCCGTGATCTTCTACACTCGCTCGAACAAGAGGAGGGGGGTATTCCCCGTTAAGGAAGGTGAGGTTTCGCTGGACGCCTCAGATGGGTGGCTGGCCTTTCCGATACACGTTGGAAAATACAGGTTTCTCGTTCTGGTCGAGCAGGACAGACTCTGTCATGGTGCCGGGCTTTCCAACCTCTTCGAGCTCGCAGAGCCCGACGGCGAGTTCGAAGCCGTCGTCGTCTTTGGCTATCCGGTCTCGAAACTGAAGGAAGATGAGAGGAACGGGGTGGTCTTTCAAGGGGAAAGATACGTCGGGGTGGTGAGCGATCTTCCCCACACCGACTACTTCGGGTACATGAAGAAGATGATCCTCACCGTTCACAACCTCATGGTCATAGACGAGGGGCGGCTTCCGGTCCACGGAGCTCTGGCGAAGATCGACGTCGGCGGAAAAGAGTTCGCCGTCATGTTCGTCGGAGACAGTGGGGCTGGGAAGTCGGAGACTCTCGAGGCGCTCAGGAGGATGGGAGCCAGGGTAGAGACGATCGTCGACGACATGGCATCGCTGGATATAACTGAGGAAGGCGTGGTCTCTTATGGAACGGAGGTTGGAGCGTTCGTGAGGCTCGACGATCTTCCCCCGGGCTACGCCTACAGCACGATGGACCGCTCGATATTCATGAACCCCGATCAAACGAACGCCAGGGTGATCGTTCCGTTCGGAAACTACGAGAAGATCGTGACGCCAACCAGGATAGACCTCTTCCTCTACGCGAACAACTACGAGCCTTCGGATGAAAAGATAAGGGTGTTCAAAAACGTCGACGAGGCTCTGGAGGTGTTCTCCGCGGGAAAGAGAATGGCAAAAGGGACGACGAGTGAAGTCGGGATAACGAGCACCTACTTCGCGAATCCCTTCGGAGCAGTGCAGAGGAGAGAAAAGCACGAGGAGATAGCGAGAAGGTTCCTCGAGGAGATGTTCAGAAAAGGAGTTGTGGTGGGTGAGATAAGGACGATGCTGGGAATACCGGGATATGAAAGAAGGGGACCGGATGAGGCGGCAAAAGCACTGATGGATTTCCTGAGAACCCTTTGAAGGAAAATGAGGCGCCCAAGAGGGCGCCTCAGATCTTGAACCTCTCTATCAGCTCTTTGAGACGCTCGAAAGCACTCTGGAGATTCTCGTTCGCTCCCTGAATGTCGGATGAGACTTCGAGGAGCCTCTGGGATACCCCGACCATCTCGTCTATCTGACGGATCATCTGGGAAACCTTTTCCTCGGCGTTCTTCATCGCCTCCGATATTTCCTTCGTGGATGCGCTCTGCTCCTCGGCGGCCGCGGAAGTCGTCTCTATCATCTCTCCGATAGCCTCAACCTCGGATATCACTTCGTTGAGCTCGCTCTCGACCTCTCTTCCGCTCACTGCCGTTTCGTCTA
>CAYZOD010000081.1:0-2678 GCA_964480165.1 uncultured archaeon | reverse complement strand
ATCTAGGGTTCCGCCCCTGGTCTGGCTGCTTCCCTTCTTCCGTCCTTTGATTCTGGAAGGGGGGTGAGAACATGATATACGACCCCTTCGAGGAGATCAGGCGGCTCCACGAGTATATAGACCGCATGTTCGGCGATATGTTTGCAAGGAGCAGGGATATGGACATTATGCTAACCCGCGCGCCTTTGATAGATCTTGTTGACGAGGGCGACAAGTTCCGCATCGTTGCGGAGATTCCCGGCGTTGACAAGGAGGATCTGGATGTTAGAATCTTCGAGGACTCTGTTGTGATACGTGCAGAGAAGAAGCTCGGCAAGGAGGAGAAGGGCAAAAACTACTACGTCAGGGAGCGCGGCTACACCTCGTATTATAGGAGCATCGCCCTTCCAGAGCCGGTGGTTCCCGAGAAGGCGGAGGCGTCCTACAAGAATGGCATCTTGGAGATTGTCGTGCCCAAGAAGGCAGTGAGGGCAGAGGGTGGCCACCGCGTGCAGATCAAATAAGAATGACTTTTTTCCTATTTTTACGTGCGCGGAATATATGCGCTCACCCTCGTTATATCTTCAATCCTTGTTATTCTCACACTTGCCACGCCCTACTTCTCCATTGACAGGATGAATAGATCATTCCTTGATTATCGGAACGCCCTATATCAGTCATACCTCGCCCACGACGTCGAGTACTCTCTGCATGAAACAATCTCCTCTCTTCGCTCCGAATGTCTTGCTCTGTTTTCAGCGGGAGAAGGGGATAAGTGCCAGGCCCTCGCAGACAATCTCTTCGTATCCCTCGTCGCTGCGTGGGCTTCGAACGGTGTTGCAATTTCCGGCGGCGGCCTTTCCGTCGTTCCTACAGCTTCGGGCGTTGATGTCCGGCTTTCCACGGATCTTCACTGGCAAAAGGGCAAATATTCTGGCGTGATTCCTGCGGGCTACGGTGGTTAGATGGACTGGTGGTTCGTGGTCATATACGTTGCCCTTACTCTTCTTCTCCTCGGGATCTTATCGTCAACGCCATCTCTTCTGGACGTTTCATCCTTCGCCTGCGCCCTCTCCGGGGATGCTGCCTCCGTTCATAACTATTCGGAGATCCATGCAGGTTCTTGTCCCTTCTCCGGCGATTCGGTGGATGGGGTTCCACTTGTTGGGCGTGTTTCCCGCTCGCCGGAAGGCGTAATCGTGTATGAGTGGGTGGGGAGATGAAGGGATTCGTTCTCTTTCTGGAGGCGCTCCTCGCATTCTTCCTTCTCGTTGCGTTTCTCATTCAGTTCTTTCTCCCTGTACCGAACACAGTCTCTATCGCTTCTTTCGTGCATAAAAACGATCTATTCACGGCAGAACTGGAATCCGGCTTCGTTTCTTCCTTTTTGCCCTATGTTCCAGGTGAATCGTGCCTGTCTATCCGCTACGTACCCGTAATAACGTCGACCTCTGTCCTCATCGTTCCCTACTGCATCAGATGATCTTTACAGTGCAACTCTCTATGCTTATTCTCTGCCCTGTTCCCTGTCCCCCACATTTAAGCCCATCAACGTATTTAGCAGCGTCTCCCACGCGCACAACAGTTTTTCCACCTTCACAGTCAATTTCCACGCTAAACGGGAGGGATATCGTCGTATCCATGCCCTCACAGTTATCTGAAGCGTCCCGCAGCAGCGATGCAACGTATTCCACCTTCTTCTGATCCATTCCGCCCATAATAACGTCGAACAATTCATTGTAGTTATCTATGAGCATGAGAAAGACTCCCGCGAAGGCGGCGAGAACGATGAGCGTTTCCAGGGAGATCTGACCCCTCATTCCGATCCCATGCTGTCGATCTTCTCCTTAATTGCCCCAATCTTTGATGAGTAGCTCTCGTTCATGTCTGCCGCCGTGCTGTTCAGCTGGTCTATGAGAAACAGTGCCAGAGCCGCCATCGCCGCCAGGATTATGAGGAGTTCGGCGGAGATTTGTGCGCGATCGTCCATTGCAATTAAATATTGTTATCTCTTTCATAAAAATCTGATGCTCAGTTCTAGGGAAATTATTGATCTCGTCGCGTCGTGGATAACGATCTCGGCAGCCTTCTCGATCGTCGCCTCTTCCGATCCGCTTTCTGTCTTCCCACTCTATCTGATTGTTGTTGGCACGTCGTTTGTCCTTCACGAACTTGGGCATAAATTTATGGCCATCCACCTCGGCTATCACGCGGAGTACCGCCTCTGGACTGCAGGCCTTGCCCTAGCTCTCTTCCTCGCCATATTCAAAGGCTTCATTTTCGCAGCACCGGGTGCTGTCTATGTCCTCGGCTCTCCCAACCGCAGGGATAACGGTCTCATCTCCCTCGCTGGCCCATTGGTGAACTTCGTCGTTGCTGTTTTCTCACTCCTTGCCATCATCTTCCTCTCCCCAGGCCATGCAACCGCGAAAATCCTCTTTGCAATCTTCCACGTGAACGCCTTTATCGGCTTCTTCAACATGCTTCCTTTCTATCCCCTTGACGGGTCGAAGGTCTTAGCGTGGTCCCCAACTGTCTACGCCGCTCTGGTGGTTCCACTGGCGGTTCTGGCGTTCTTCTTCTGATCTTATGTATAATTGTTTTCACCACCAGGGGTGAACAATATTCTTTATATACCACCACAACTTTTTCCAATTGCGGACGGAGGGGGTGATGGAAAAGGTTCGTAGGCCCAGATA
>CAYZOD010000080.1:0-2683 GCA_964480165.1 uncultured archaeon | reverse complement strand
CTGACGGACTCTGTAAGTGTAGTTATATCCGTCATCCACTTCATCTTCGTAGCTCAGGACATCGGGACCTAAAATGGCCACCTGGACAAATTCTCCCGTGCCACGGCGTCTTTCAACTATATAACCATCTTCCCCGGCACAATCACTCCAGGAAAGTCTCACTCTAACAGCACCTGCTCTTTCTACGGAAATTCCGGAAGGTTTCCTCAAAGGAACGAACTCCACTTCATCAGACGAAGGCGAATAAACCCTGCCGTGAGGGGTATTTTTGAAAGCAAAAACCCGAAAGTAAATCTTTTCTCCGTCCCCCATGTACGGAACCAGATAGGAAGTGGAATTCGCAGGAAGTTCTGCAAGAAGAAGCCAGGTTGAATTACCCCCGACTCTGTACTCCACCCTGTAGCCATCTTCTATTTGAGATCTATCCACCCACGTTAGATTAACCCCACCATCGCCGTACTGAGAGGCGGAAAGACTATCCGGAGAATTTATGATCCAGATACCAGCATGACAGGAAGCTAAAGGTTCCCCATCCCTGTTCAAATAGTTGGATTCGCCACTTCCCTTGAAAGAGACAACCCTGTATATCCTTTCGCCTTCCGAAAATATCCCGGTATCGTCGAAGGAGGTCTGGTTGGGGCCAAGATTCGCGAGCAAATTGTAAGTCGTCCCTCCATCGGTCGAAACATAAACTCTGTAACCATCCTCTATCATCGAGTTGTCCCGCCACGTAAGTCTAACCATAGAATCACCGAGCACCCGAGCCTCAACAGAGGAAGGATGAGCCGGCCTGTCAAGCCTTTCCATAACCTGAACCCTGTGGTTCTGAGAATCCACGAAGTACAGCTTATCACCGGGACCAACAGCCAACCAGTAAGCCGTGGCGGTTCCCGGGTAGTACTTTCCGTGAGACATCCTGAAGGACTCTATATCTCTGTCAACAATCGTGGCCAGATAGTTCCCATTTTTATCGAACATCTGGATTCTTATATTGGATGTATCCGCAACATAAACATTGCCTTCAGAATCGACCGCGACCGACCATGGATTGTTGAATTTGTCGTTCCCGGAGCCAGAACTGCCTGAAACCCCCAATATGCCATCACCTCCAGCCCAGGAAGTATCCAGAACCCACGCTGTGCCGTTGTAAACATATTTCCTTATGGTGTGTTTTCCCGTGTTGGCAACGTATATATCGGGAGTCCCAACATTTGTTGAATTCTCATAAAGCCAGATGGATCTGGGGTAATACAGGTCGCTTCCTATGATAACACTCCATGTCCCATTCACACTTCTTCTCTTGACAGCATGATTGTTCGTGTCCACCACGTACATATTCCCCTGGGAGTCGAACTTGACATCCGTGACTCTGTTGAACGAATAATTAAGCTCCCCAAGGTAAGCAAAGCTCGAAGAATCATACATCCTTATCCTGCTCGCACCGTTCTGCGCAACATATATGACACCATCCGGACCGAGGCTGACTCCGTAGGGATCCGACATTTGATTCGTTATTTTTACCACCGGTGAGAAGTCCGCATCATATATTTTTAAACTGTCATCGTTAACCTGAGTTATATAAACCTTTCCATCGTTTCCAACCCAGATTCCCCTCGGAGTATTGAGCCCATCCAGAGAAGAAGATGGAAGGAAAGCGGAGCTGTAGTACCTGCACAATCCGCTGGAATAATCACACACAGCAACCCCGTAGCTTCCACTTGCAAGGGCCACGAAGATGTGATCTCCATCGAAAGCCAGCTCATACGCTTCGTACAAAAGGGACCAGCTCTTTTGAAGGACGAGATCCGTTCCGTTGTTGAATCTCTCTTCCACAACATGCGGACTTTCCCTGCTCAGAAGATAAGTTTCATTGTCGAGAGGATAAACATCAGCAACATAGGTTATATTGCTGAAAAAGAAATCTTCTTTCATATCTGAGAGATCCAGACGCCCCACACCACCAACCGAAGCAGTGGAGCTCAGCCTGGCAAAATAAAGATAGCCATCCAGAACATTTATCCCGTAAACCCTGTTGAAATGAGGTCTGTCCACAGGATCGTAACCCCAGTAACCTACAAAGGTATAGTTACCGTCGTTCTCTCTTTTATATTTCAGAAGCACCGGAACAGAAGTTGCCGTCCCCGTATACCAGTGAACAACATATAAATATTGAGCAACGCCGCCGCTTTCCTCAACGGTTATAGCATAGGGAGAAATGCCTGAATAAACTTCTCTCAGATTTATAGAAGTTATGAAAGTACCGTTCAGGCTATAAATCTTCACCATGTCGTTGTTGTAATCCAGAACAAAAACCTCGTTTCCGCATACCTTTATCCACCTCGGTCTGCTGAACTCGTAATTACCGTTACCATAACTTCCCCACTCAAAGAGGAATCTTCCCGAAAGAGCATCCATAACCTGAACTCTATTGTTGTAATCCGTTATGTAAATCCTCCCCGTTGAATTATCGTAAGCCACCCCATAAACATAGCTGTAACGCCAGTGATGATCTGGAAAATCCTTAACAAAAACAAATTGAACAGCCAGCAGAAGCACCCACCTCACCCCCTCAGAATCTCAACCCAGCTCCAGCATGCCCATTTATCCCCACGCCATAACCCACAGAAAAATCAAGATAAAAGGCGCCTCTGAAGATCTTAAGCCCGAACACAATATAATCCGG
>CAYZOD010000079.1:0-2685 GCA_964480165.1 uncultured archaeon | reverse complement strand
TTCCCCTGAAGGAGGGGAAAGTGGCAGACGATACGAGGATAAGGGCGGCCCTCCCGACGATCCGCTACTCTCTGAACATGGGCGCTTCCGTTATTCTCCTCTCGCACCTCGGAAGACCCAAGGGGAAGGTGGTGCCGGAGCTCTCCCTCAAGCCGGTTGCCGAAAGGCTGTCAGAGCTCCTCGAGATGGAGGTCAAGTTCGTCGACGAACCCGTCGGGGAGAAGGCAAAAGCAGCGGCCGAGGGGCTCAAAGAGGGTGAGATACTCCTTCTTGAGAACACGCGCTTTCATCCGGGCGAGACGAAGAACGACGAGGATCTCGCCAAGGAGTGGGCCTCTTACGCCGATATTCACGTGAACGACGCCTTCGGAACGGCCCACAGGGCACATGCCTCCAACGTCGGGATAGCCAAGTTCCTCCCATCCGTCGCGGGCTTCCTCATGGAGAAGGAGATAAAGTTCCTCTCGAAGGTCACCTACAATCCCGAGAAACCCTACGTCGTCATACTCGGAGGGGCGAAGGTTTCCGACAAGATCGGGGTCATAAACAACCTGATGAGGAACGCCGACAGGATCCTCATAGGCGGTGCGATGGCCTTCACGTTCCTCAAGGCCCTCGGAAAGGAAGTCGGATCTTCAAAGGTCGAGGAGGACAAGATAGACCTGGCGAAGGAGATCCTCGAAAAGGCAAAAGGTCTGGGGATCGAGATAATCCTGCCGGTGGATTTCGTGATAGCGCAGAAGGTTGAAGCCGGAGTCGAAAAGAAGATCGCGGAGGTCGATGAGGGAATACCGGAGGGCTGGATGGGGCTCGATATAGGGCCGAAGAGCGTGGAGCTCTTCAGGGAAAAGCTTGAGGGTGCGAAGACGATCGTCTGGAACGGTCCGATGGGAGTCTTCGAGATAGACGATTTTGCCAAAGGGACGGAGGAGATCGCGAAGGCCGTCGCGGAGATGACGAAAAAAGGTGCAACGACGGTCATAGGAGGCGGAGACAGCGCCGCGGCCATCAACAAATTCGGACTCGCCGAGGAAGTCTCGCACGTCTCGACCGGCGGTGGAGCTTCCCTTGAGTTCCTGGAGGGTAAGGAGCTTCCTGGGATAGCCTCGATCCTCGATAAAAAAAAACCTGAGAGAAAATTGATCCTGGCCGGAAACTGGAAGATGCACAAGACGGTCAGGGAAGCCAAGGAGTTCGTCTCGCTCCTTCTGAACGAGATGAAAGATTTCAACGAGTTCGAGATAATCATCGCGCCGCCCTTCACCGCCCTCTCAGAAGTTTCGGATATGGCCAAAGGGAGCAACATAAAACTTGCAGCCCAAAACATGCACTACGAGGAGCAGGGAGCTTTCACCGGGGAGATATCACCGATCATGCTCAAGGAGCTCGGGGTTGAGTACGTCATAATCGGGCACTCCGAGAGACGCCACATATTCAAGGAGGACGACGAGCTCATAAGGAAGAAGGTGAAGAGCGCTCTCGATCACGGCCTTATCCCCATACTGTGCGTCGGCGAGAAGCTCGAGGAGAGGGAGAAAGGACTCACTTTCAACGTCGTGGAGAGGCAGATAAGGGAGGCTCTTTTCGGTCTGAGCGCTGAAGAGGTCGAGAAAATCGTCATAGCGTACGAGCCCGTTTGGGCAATAGGAACGGGAAGGGTTGCAAGACCTTATCAGGCCCAGGAAGTTCAGAGCTACATAAGGAGATTGCTCTCTGAGATGTTCGGTGAGGAAGTCGCGAAGAGGGTGAGGATACTCTACGGAGGAAGCATAAAACCCAGCAACTTCCTTCCGATAATCGCCCAGCCGGACGTCGACGGGGGCTTGGTAGGCGGTGCGTCTCTCAAGGAGAGCTTCGTGGAGCTGGCAAAGATAATCAGAAGCGTCCTTTCATGACCCGCCCCCCGAGGGCGGGTTTTTTTCAATCCTTCAGGATTTCCTTGGCGGCTCTTTCATCGAGCTTGGTCTGGAAACGTATCTCTCTTCTGAGGGGGTCGTAAAACAACACCTCCGCCTCAACGAGTCTCTTCATCTCCAGGAGCTCCTCCCCACTCTCTGGAAATTCTCCCCTCAGAACTTTCTCAAGAACCTTGAGAGTCTCATCGACTTTCTCTCCCCTCATCTTTTTTCCATCTATGTAGCCCAAAAGACGTGCTCTGTGATCTTCATACAGCTCTTCAACCGCAGATTTCGGATCTTCTGACTCGATCACTTCTTCGAGCATCCATGGAACCCCACCGATCTGAGAGACAACGCATCGGGCATCATCCTCAGACAAACCCTCATCCAGCAGAATCCTGAGCGCTGTCTCATCGTCGAAATAGTCAACCAGGTAGTACCTCGACGTGTTTTTCAATGCAGAGCTTGAATAAACCTCCTCGATGAAGAACGTATCCGACGTCATAACAAGAACGTGCACTAAGTGCGATACCTTGGTGATCGCCACGAAGAAATTGAAGAGCCTGTCTATGAGTCTTCTCTCCCCGTTTAAGTATATGTCCTTGAAGTTCTGTATCTCATCGAAAACTATCACGGGCATATTTCCCTTTTCCCTTATCTTCAAAAGCTCATCCTCCAGCAGAACGAACGGATCCCTTTCCTTTCTAAAGACTTTCAAAAGCTCCTCGGTCTTTATCGACAGGAAAACGAGCTGTATATCGAAGATTTTCGCAAGGGTCGATGAAAC
>CAYZOD010000078.1:0-2700 GCA_964480165.1 uncultured archaeon | reverse complement strand
GCCAGAGTAGGAAGTTGCTTATCCTCATCTCCCCCGACGTCCTTATGACGAGGTCTGGATCCGGAACATCCGGAAGGTACAGATACTCCCTGAAGGATTTCTCGTCGATCTTCTCGATCCCATTCGAGATGATCTTGTTAACCGCATCGACTATCTCGGCCCTTCCGCCGTAGTTCAGCGCTATGATCGTAGTTATCCCGTTTCCATCTTTCGTTTCCTTTTCCACCCAGTCCCAGACGCTCAGAACCTCTTCCGGAAGCCCCTCCCTCCTCCCCATTATCCTGATCCTCACGCCTTTCTTCTTCATTCTCTCGACTTTCTTCTTCACGAACTCCACGAAGAGCTTGAACAGAAACGAAACTTCCTCCCAGGGACGCTTCCAGTTCTCCGTCGAGAAGGCGTAAAGAGTGAGGTAATCGACGTTCAGATCGGAGGCCCACTCGACTACTTGCTCAGCCTTCTGAGCACCCTTCCTGTGCCCTTCTATCCTCGGGAGACCCCTTTCCTTGGCCCACCTTCCGTTTCCGTCCATTATTATCGCGACGTGCATCAAAACTCCATTATCTCCTTCTCTTTCTTCTCGAAAAGCTCCTCGAGCTTTTCTATGTACTCGTCCGTGAGCTTTTGGAGCTCATCCTCGAGCCTCTTAGCGTCGTCCTCGGGTATCTCCCCGTCGTTTTTCTTCTTCTTTATCGTGTCTCTGACGTCCCTCCTTATGTTCCTAACCGCCACCTTCCCTTCCTCGACTATCTCCTTGGCCTTCTTCACCCACTTCTGCCTCTGCTCAGTCGTCGGAGTCGGGAAAACCAGCCTTATGATGTTTCCGTCACTCTGGGGGTTTATCCCCAAGTCTGATGCCATTATCGCCTTCTCTATAGCCTTTATGACTGTCTTGTCCCAGGGCTTGACGAGGAGGGTCCTCTCCTCGGCGACGCTGACGGTCGCGAGCTGGTTTATCGGCGTGGGGGTTCCGTAGTAGTCGACCTTTATCTCCTCGAGAACCGCTGGGGATGGTCTTCCGGTTCTCATCCTCTTGAGTTCATCCTCTATCGCCTTTATCGTCTTCTTCATCCTCTCCTCGGCTTCCTTTATGAGCGGATGCTTCACGACTCATCCCCCCTTATCGATTTTGTCTCAAGCCTTATGATATCACAACTTCCGATGATATAATCCTCACCCGAGGGGTGAGATCCATGGATTGGAAGGAAATGCTCCTGAACCTCGGGACTCCCGTAATAGAGACGATGATAGCCGAGAATCTGGGAGATGTCGTTGTCTTCCAGAAGAGTGGGGGCAAGTTCGTGGTCATAGAATCCGCGGGTGTCGTTCCGAAGAAAGCCGTCTACGAGTCCGAGGAAGAGATAAGAGAGGAGTTTCCGGGCAGGAACCTCGTGAGGGTCACCGAGGAGGTATACTACCTCCTCAAAGAGATCCCCGAGAACTTCGACGAGATAGTCAGGATAGAAAGCCTCTCGGAAAAGCTCAGATCGGTCGAGAAACTCGAGACGAGGATAACGAGGCACATCTATCAGCTCGAGGGGATGGACACGATAATCTCCTCTCTCCTTGAACCGATTCCCCTCGACATACTCCTTTCGATGATGATCGACGCGATAGGGGAGCTCTTCGTGGCATCCGCGGCGTTCTATCAGCTCCTCGATGACAAGTACGCACTGGTGATGAACGTCGGAACCAAAGACTTCCCCGAGGTAATAGAGGCTCCTCAGATGATCGATGCCGCGAAGTTCACGGATATGGTCGATGCCAAGAAGTTCACGGACTACGACGGACTCCGCATACCGATAAGCGAGGAGCTGGTGAACAGGTACATCATATTCGTCAGAAGGGACGACCCCATAACCCCGGAGGAGAAAGCACTCCTTTCGGCGATTTCCAAGATCCTCTCCAAGTCCAGGGAATACATAAAGAGCCGCCAGAAGGAAATAGTCATGGATCAGCTCATAAGCCAGATGAGGTTCGTGATGGAATCGCTCGGTGAGTTCGCGGTCCGATCGCTCTCCCTCCATGAGGAGGAGGAGCTTATACGGATGACGGTCGACATGATAAGGGAGATGCTCCAGGCGAGCTGGGCGGCTCTCTACGAATCTGAGGACGGGGAGATGTGGCTGAGGGGATACTCCTCGGTTAAAAAGATGGAGCTCCCATCTGTGCTGAACTATGAAGCCGGGGAAGGTGTGGAGAAGCCCGGGAAGGTGGAGGGTATCGAGGGAAGCGTCTGGCTAGCGATCCCCATCCCGTTCGGAGAAGGCAGGAAGTTCGTAATATTCGTTGGTCCGCCGATAACGGAGGAGTTCCTCAGCGAAGAGGTGAAGGATCTCTACATAGAGATCGTATCGAGGATGATAAAGGAGAGCTTCGAGAACATGGAATACGAGGCGGAGATAAGGGAAAGGGAGGAGAGGATAAGGAGACTATACGAGGCGATAGTGGCCATAGGGGAGTTCGTGAGGGATCTCAGGAAGCAGAAGAGCCCCGGAGAGGTTTACAGGCTGGTTTTCGAGTACGCATCCAGGGAAACGGGGATCAAGGGAATGGAAGTTGAGATAGGCGGAATGCCAGTCGTGCTGGGTGAAACTGGCGGGGAGAGAGTCGAGGTGGAGACAGAAGGGGGAAAGGTGAAGATGTTTGAGGATGGGGAGGTCAGCGAGGATGACCGGGCGATCCTCAATACAGTAGACG
>CAYZOD010000077.1:0-2825 GCA_964480165.1 uncultured archaeon | reverse complement strand
GGACGTATGCCTTCTTACGCCCGTCCCTGGTCAGGAGGGTGTTAACATCCTGCACTTTAACATCATAGAGATCCTCAACGGCCTTCTTTATCTGCTGCTTCGTGGCTTCAGGGCGCACGATGAAGACGATAGTGTTGCTGCTGTGGATCTGGGCAATGGCCTTCTCGGATATGAGTGGATACATAATGATATCTTCCGCATCCATTTCAGCTCACCACGAAGAGTTTGTTGAGCGCGTCAATTGCGCCCTTTGTCCATATGGTCAGACGGCCGGGGTGGGATCCTGGGGCGAGGAGTTCGGCGTTGAGGTTGCGCACCTCGACCACGTCGACGCCCGGAAGGTTCCTGGCCGCCCTGTAAATACCACGATCCTGGGAGACGACGATGAGCACGGACTTGGGCACTTTGTAGGCACGACCTCTGCGCTCACCCTTGCCTGCTCTCCTCCGACGACCGTTGTATGCACGTTCAACATCCTCCCAGACGCCCAGCGCCTGGAGGATCTTCTTCACCTCGGAGGTCTTCTTCACCGCCTCGAGGTCGTCCACAACGATGATGGGGAGATCCGTGGCGAATCTGTGCCCCCTGCCCTGCACCCACTCAGGGGATGCAGTCGCGGCGATTGCGGAGCGTATGGCCAGACGGCGCTCCTTCTTGTTCACCTTCTCCCAGAGACGCTTCTCCACCTTGGGTGGGTGCGCTCTGGGACCGCCGCGGGCTTGAGGAACGTTAGCCACGAAGCCGTAGAGCAGGTATCTCCTGTAGTGAACCCTCGGAAGGCGCGCGTGGCCCACGTTGATCGTGTGGTTGAGCGCAGAACCGATCCTTCTCCTGTTGTCCGTGAACGCCGCGTAATCACGACCGGCCATGGGCTTCGTCCCGTAGGGCTGGAGACGGTTCGCCCACGCGGCCTTCACGGCGCGGCGGATGATGTCCTCACGGACTGGAGTGTTGAATACGTCGGGGAGTTCGATCTCGCCCACGACGTTGCCCTGAAGATCACGAACTGCTGCCTTCATTTTACACACCCTGCTTGGACTCGAGAGATATGTACTTTATCTGGCTAAACTGGAACGGGTGCTTATTCGGACGTATCGCCTTCCTCAGCCCCACGATCCTGCGAGCGGGGCCGGGAACCGATCCGATAACGGCGATGTAGTCGTTCTTCACCTCGCCGTAGTGGAGGAAGCCACCCTTTGGCGTAATGGGTGGTTGACCATTCTCACCGACGATAACGACGATCTTGTTGTATTCGGTGCGCGTGTGGAAGCCCATCTGTCCAGGACGTGGAACCTCCCAAAAGACCTTGCCCTTGAAGAATGGACCCATGGCACCGATTCCTCTCTTTGTCTTCTCCTTCTTGTGGCCGAACTCGAAGACGCCAAAACGCTTGACGACGCCCTGGAATCCCTTGCCCTTTGTAACGGCCTTCACGTCGATCTGCTCGCCAGCCTCGAAGATGTCCTTCACGCGGATCTCGCCGCCGAGGATGTCCTTCGCGGCGTTGAACTTCTCCTCAACGGAAGTGCCGCCTATAGCAATTTCCCCAACATCTGGCGTCTTCTTACCGAGACCCTTTATGAGCCATGGCTGCGTCGCAACGAGAAGCCGGATATCTACCAGCTCATCGAGCATGCTCTCAATCTTGGAAACGTCACCGTGGCCCTTCTTGGGTGCTGTGACACGACGGTCAAAATACTTTGGCAGCTTCTCCGCCCAGACCTCCGTTGCCGTGACGCGGCCGCGGTTTGGGTCGTACTTGTAAGCGCGGATACCGTAAACGTAGAGCGGTGGCGTCTCAATGATTGTAAGTGGTGTGAACACCTCCTGGCCGGATGTCGGCGTCTTGGGACGGGCGTCAACGAGAAGTGCATGGGTCATGCCCGCCTTGTAGCCATAGAATCCAATGGGCTTGACCTCCGAGACGGATGGCCAGGTCTTGAAGCGTGGTACAATCCTCTTGGCCCGCTTCCGCGGGTAGAACTGCAACGAACCCCTTCTTGGCCTTGTTCTCCTTGGCATGCCTTTCACCGTTTATCGGTCATCCCCGCATGCCCAGACGGCAGAGGCGGGTAGAGAGAACCTAAGAAGTTGGGGGGCAAAAGGTTTTTTATAGTAACTGACTGGGGAGAGCGCGAAAGCCGGAGAACCAAACGAACACTATATAAACAACGGAACCCATAATAAAGTGGGGATGACGATGGCAGAGTATGAAACATCCTGGTATTGGTTCCTCCTCGCAGGCCTCATCCCAATTATCGGGCCATTGATTCTCTGGCTCGCCAAAAAAGATGAAAACCCTGACCTTGCAGAGGTCGGGAAGTGGCTCCTCATCGCGGAAGTCGTGCTCCTCATCCCATACATAGGGTGGATCATAGCGATAGGTCTGCTCCTCTGGCGCTTCTCGGAGGAAAAGGAAAGCGCATACAGGGGCTGGTATCTGTTCTTTGCGATCCCAGTGATCGGGTTTATAGCGGCACTGCTCATAGACATCCCAAGCGAAGCGAAGAAGGATATGGCAATAGTATTTGCAATCAACCTGGGGATCGGAATACTGGCCGCACTGGTGGCGCACTCCTGGCTCACAAGTATGATAGCACACATGCCCATGGGGATCCACTACTAACTGCCTTTTCCCCTTTCTTATTGTTTTGCCAGCCGGAACAACGCGATCATCTCCTCCAGATCGGGCGAGACGCCCTTCGCTTGGGCAACCATGGCCGGGAAGATCTGCGGAGAGTATATGCCTATCTCGGAGATGACCCCATCAACGAGATCGGGCGGAGTCACGTCGAAGGCAGGATTCCTTATCTCCGCGCCCGGCA
>CAYZOD010000076.1:219-2887 GCA_964480165.1 uncultured archaeon | reverse complement strand
TGGAGGTGGCGGTTCACATAATAGGGGACGGAGCGATGGAAGAGCTCGCACCGCTGTTTCACGAGTTTCCCGGCAACAGGATAATCCACGCCCAGTTCGTCCCTGAAAGCACCCTTCCACTTCTGAAGAGAACGCGCTTCTCCGTTCAGCCTCACTTCTACTACGAAGATCAGGGTCTTCTCAGATACGTAAGAACGGATTCCCTGAAGTATCCATTCCTCCAGCTTCACAGGATGGGTTACGACATATCGTTTTCGTCCGACGCGCCGGTCTCTCCACACGATCCAAGGTATGTGGTCGAAGCTGCCCTGAGGATGGGCTTCACAAAAGAGGAGGCATTCAAACTCTACACGAAGGGATCGAGAGATGTGTGCGTGTACGAATCGGACGATCCCTTCGAGGATTATCCGATTCTGGTGATAACGGAAGAGGGAGAGGTGATAGAGGTTGGAGATCGTGGGTCAGGAGCACCTCCTCGGTGAGGGGAAACCCCTCAGGAGATTCCTCGAGAAGGGAAGTTGCCCGAGTTTCGTGATATACGGTCCTCCGGGGGTCGGAAAGACCACCTACCTTGAAATCCTCTCAGAGAGGCTCGATGGAGAGGTTCATCACGTCTCCGCATCGACGACATCGATCAGGGATATAAGGAAAATCGTGGAGAGGGCGATGCAGCTGTGCAGGTACGGAAAGATGGTTTACCTTCTCCTCGACGAGATTCACGCGATCAAACGGAACGATCAGAGGATCTTTCTGGAGCCCCTCGAGAAGGGATGCCTCAGGCTCGTGGCGACGACAACTGAGCCTCCATCCCGCTACGTCATTCCTCCACTCCTTTCGAGGATGAGGGTTTACAGGTTTCGGAAGCTCTCGGAGGACGAGATCGTTCAGATTCTGAAGGAGAAATCCGACCTCGATGAGGAGATCTTGAGGGCCATAGCGGCGTCTTCCGATGGGGACGCGAGGAAGGCGCTCTCCACGTTGAGGGAAGTCATGGAAGGCGGGGAGATAGAAGAGAAAGAGGTGTTCACCCTCAAAGAACACTACGACCTCATTTCGGCCTTCATAAAGAGCGTCAGAGGTTCTGATCCCGATGCGGCAGTCTACTACCTGGCGCGTCTTCTGGTGCTGGGGGAGGATCCGAGGTTCATAGCGAGGCGCCTCGTGATACTGGCGAGCGAGGATGTGGGACTCGCCGATCCGAACGCCCTCCAAATCGCGGTCGCCGCCGCCCAGGCCGTCGAGATAGTCGGGATGCCCGAGGCCGAGATAAACCTCGCCCACGCCACCATCTACCTCTCCCTCGCCCCCAAGAGCAACTCTTCTTACAGGGCTTTAAAGCGTGCGAAAGAGATCGCTTCAAAACCCGCACAGGTTCCGCGCCACCTCAGAAACGTTCCAGGAAGCGGATACAGGAATCCCCACGACTTTGGGGGATGGGTCGAGCAGAGGTATCTTCCTGAGGGAATAGAGGGTCCGTTCTA
This sequence comes from uncultured archaeon, assembly GCA_964480165.1. Classification (GTDB taxonomy): domain Archaea; phylum Iainarchaeota; class Iainarchaeia; order JAADDC01; family JAADDC01; genus SZUA-1452. The sequence continues at coordinate 1,406 of CAYZOD010000076.1, read as the reverse complement.
CGTGCCCAGCGAGAGGGACCGCATGGGATGGAGGGATCGAGATGCCGTTCGACGGAGTGTACATGAGGAGGATAATCGAGGAGATAAACGAGAAGATTGAAGGCCCATTGAGGAACATCTACCAGCCGACGAAGGTCGATTACTACCTTCAATTCCAAGACGCCACCGTACGGATCTCCTTGAATCCGACGATGGCCTTCATGGCGATTTCCGAGAAGATGAAAAACCCTTCTCAGATGCCACCATCCTTCACGATGCTTCTGAGGAAGTACCTCAGGAACGCGAGGTTCCTCGGAGTAGAGCAGGATGGGTACTCGAGGGTGGCGAACTTCAGGTTCAGAAGGCTCGACGAGAAAGGAGACGAGAGGGAATGTACCTTGGTCGTTGAGATAATGGGGAAACATTCGAACATGATCCTCGTATCCGACGAAGGGAAGGTGGTGGACGCCCACAGGAGGATAGTGACCGGGAAGGGAAGAGAGCTCATACCCGGGAGATGGTTCGTTCCGTTCAGGAGCGACAAGCTCGATCCGATGACGTCGAGCATCGACGAGATATTCTCGGAGATTCAGGACGTCCCGATAGAGGTCTTCCTCGTCAGGAGGCTCGAGGGGATATCGAAGGTTCTGGCGACGGAAATAGTTCACAGAGCTGGGTTCTCCTTCAGCTTCAGCGCTCTCGAGCTAACCGAGAAGAGAAGAGAAGCTCTCGAGAGAGCGCTGAGGGAATTCAGGGAGGAGTACTCAGAAGGGAGAACGTACCTTCTCACGGATTCAGCTAAACCAATCGAGATATCCCCGGTGCGCCTTCATCACACAGGCTTCCATCACGAGCCGATGGGCCCGTCCAAAGCCGCCGTTAGGCTTTACTCTTTCAAGGAGAACCTGGACGTTCTGAGGAACAAAAAGCACGACCTCGAGAAAGTCGTGGTGAGGGAGATAGACAAGCTCGAAGGGGTGATCGAGAAGCTCGAGAGGGAGCTAAAGAAGCTTGAAGGCTTCGAGAAACTCAAAAAGTACGGGGAGATCCTCCTCTCGAACGCCTACGGTCTCGATCTCTCAAAGGAGAAGGTGAAGGTCACCGACTGGGAGAGCGGTGATGAGATCGAGATCGAAGTGGATCCAAAAAAGGATGTTTTCCAAAACGCCCAGGAGTATTTCGAGAAGTACAAGAAATCCAAGAGGAGG
>CAYZOD010000076.1:0-209 GCA_964480165.1 uncultured archaeon | reverse complement strand
GAAAAGAGACTCGAAGAGGTTCGAAAGGAGCTGTCTTACCTCTATCAGCTCTGGCAGACGATAGTGGATGCCGAAGAGGTCGAGGATCTGGAGGAGATAAGGGAAGAGATGGAAGGCGTTGGGTTGTTGCATCCGCAGAGGAGGAAGAGAGAGGTGAAGAGAAGGGGTCCGAGGAAAATCGTTTACAAGGACTTCACGATCCTCATTGG
>CAYZOD010000075.1:0-2963 GCA_964480165.1 uncultured archaeon | reverse complement strand
TCTTCTAATTCAATAACGTCTGTATGGGTGTATCCGCAGGACGAACATTTAGACGTCATTATGACGGCTCTCCCGAAGTGGGAGAGGGTCTTCTCTACGATGACCGTCCTCAGCGATTTCTTTCCGCAAGCAGGACAGATTCCACCCTCAATAACGTGCGGCTCCACAGACAAGAAGCGTTCCAAAGTGGTAAAAAATCTTTGCAGGTTTCTTCCTACATGCCGCGCAAATCTACTCGAAGGAAGGCCTCCAAGAAGGAGGAGAAGCAATCCCTGCGAAAGGAAGCGGGAAAAAAGAAGGCGGAAGCCAAGGATTCCGGATCCCCGAAGCCTGCACCAAAGAACGAGGCGAAGGGCGGCACGAGCCCCTACGTCATAGCCGCCGTGGCGCTCGTGGCACTTGTTCTGGGCATAGGAATCGCATATCTCGTTATGAACGTCTCCTCTACCCCCAGCGAGGAGGGTGCAAAGGCGATTATCCTCCTTGACAGCAAATGTTCCGTGTGCAACGCAGAACTGAACCAGGTGATCCAATACCTCGACAGCCAGATGAAGTTCAGCTCTCTGCCGCAGGAGCGCATGAGCGTGACCGACAAGGGTGCGGAGCAAATAATACGTGTGCTCAAGGAAAACAACGTTAACTACGTCCCCGCCATCGTGTTTACTGGAGATATAACGCAAACAGAATTCTACAAGGAGTTTGACAGGCAGACAAAGCCATACGGCGGTGCTGCTCGCTTCATACAGAAGGTCGGCCAGTACTACGTCCTCCAGCCCGCCTGGACCACAAGGATGTACGACCCTGAGAACCCAGGTGAGGAGATCACCGTCTACATGGGTGCAGACGTCAGCAGGGATGCCGTCGAGCGCCTCATATACAGAATCCTGCCCAGTGCAGATCTTGAGATAAAGGCAAACGACGGAAACTACATGGTGAAGTTTGAAGCACCAGAGAACGTCCTGAGCGTCCTCGAGCAGGTTTTCCCCATATCCACGCGTGAAGGCAACACCCTCACCGTGCCGTACATCAACGTTGAGGTCTACGCGCCCAAGGACTTCCTCCCGGGCGTGGCACAGTCCGTCCAGGGCCTCTCCAGCAACGTGCGCATAACGAAGACGGAGAACCTCGATGAGAATACAAAGTATCTCGCGAAGGTCGTCACGGACCGTCCGGACCTCTTGGCAGATCTGCTCAGGGGCTGGGAGAGAAACGGCAACGTCTTCTACGTCATGAAGACAGACAAGCCAGAGGTCGAGCTCTTCGTCATGAGCTACTGTCCCTACGGCGTTCAGACAGAGAAGGCGATCATACCCGTGCTTGAACTCCTAGGCGACAAGATCGACTTCAAACTGCGCTTCGTGAACTACGCCATGCACGGGGAGAAAGAGGTCTGGGAGAACCTGCGCCAGTACTGCATTCAGTTCAAGACAGACCCCGACAAGTTCATCGACTACCTGGACTGCTTCACAAGGAGTGACGACGCGAACAGGTGCATGGAAGAACTGAACATCGACAAGGACGCCGTGCAGAGCTGCATGGACGAAGAGGATCAGAGATGGGGCATATCCCAGATTCTTGCGAACCCTGATCAGTGGGGGAGTCAGTTCCCGCCGTTCCCCATCGACGACGCTCTGAACAGGGAGTACGGCGTGCGCGGATCGCCGACCCTTGTCATCGACGGAATCGTCGTCCCAGCGCCGCGCAATCCAGAAGCACTGAAAGATCTCATTTGCTCTGCGTTCCTCCACCCACCGGAGGAATGCAGCACGACGCTCTCCTCTGAGAACGAGGCACCAGGCTTTGGAGGAACGGCATCGTCCAGCAACACGGCGGGTCAGTGTGGGTGAGGTTTAACTCCTCTCCCTTCCTTATTCTTATGGGGGTGATGCGATGAAGATAAGGTATATTGGACACGCTGCCTTTCAGATCATCGGCTCGAAAAACGTGCTCATCGATCCCTTCATCACAGGCAACCCCAGCGCCGCGGGCCTGAGCGGAACGCCGGATCTCATACTCGTGACGCACGCACACGGGGACCACATGGGCGATGCAGTAGAACTGAGCAAGCGCTACAACGCGCCAATCGTCTGCATGTACGATCTTGCCCAGCACCTGCGCGGCGTGAACGCATACGGCATGAACTATGGGCCAGCAACGATTGAAGGTGTGAAGATCGTCATGGTGCCGGCATGGCACTCATCGTCCATGAACGGGCAGGAGATAGGGAACGCTGCGGGATACATCGTCAAGATGGATGGAAAGACAATATACCACGCAGGAGATACCTTCGTCTTCGGCGACATGGCGCTCTTCAACGAACTCTACGGACCCATAGATGTGGCGCTCCTCCCCATCGGCGGCTACTTCACAATGGGGCCGCAGGAGGCGGCGAAGGCCGTGGAACTCCTGAAGCCGAAGATCGTCATACCCATGCACTACAACACCTTCCCGCCCATCCGCCAGGATCCGGAGAAGTTCAGGGAGATGGTCGGCGGGAGAGCGCGTGTCGAGATCCTCCGGCCTGGGGAAGAACTGGAGGTATAGCCATGGAAGGTGAGATAGCATTTAGAAAGGTTCCGATGAGAGAAATGCTAGAAAAGCTGTCAGATGAGCACCGAAAAAGGGTGTTCAGCCAGTTAAAGGAAATGGATCCCCTTGTGGAGCGGGGGATAATGATTTTAAGAACAGAGGAACACGAAGAGATCTTGAACCATATAAAACGCTACTCAGAAGCGTCGGACAAGGAAGAAGCACTAGAAACGCTTATCAAGATTCTACAGAGGTACATGGACAAGATAAAAGAGTATGAAATGGATGAGGAAGGATTCGAAAAAATCGAACCGGAGTCGATAAAGCATATGTTTTAATTTTCTCTCCCTTTTACTCTTTGTCGATAACGGCAGCAGTTGGGGCCGTAGCTCAGCCTGGTCAGAGCGTCGGTCTTATAAGACCCGCTCTGGCAA
>CAYZOD010000074.1:0-3002 GCA_964480165.1 uncultured archaeon | reverse complement strand
TTGCCCCCAACGGCTTAGCAGGCCGCCGCCTTAACCACTCGGCCACCCCGGCACCCTATGGACATTGCATTTACCTGCGCCGTCCCCTCTTCGCGGCTTCGCCGCTCGAGAGGACATACCAGATGTACGTAGCGTCGCAGACCCTACCCGCAGTCGCGGTCCAATGAAATGGACCACCCCCGGCACCAGATGCTGGCTATCTTAGAACGGAGGAAAAGGTTTAAATCAGGAGGCATTTACTCTCCCAGGTACTCTACAACTACGGTTCGCCTGGCGCGAGGCCCGTCGTTTTCCACGAACATGATTCTCTGCCACGCCCCGAGGAGCATCTTGCCGTTTCGCACGGGAATGACGATGTAAGGCGGGAACGCCGCGGAGCGGAGATGCGCGTGCGCGTTCATGTCAACTCTGTTGTGGTGGTAGTCCCCATCTACCGGTGCAATGAGGTTGAAGAGGTTCAGGATGTCCCTCTCCAGTCCCGGCTCATTCTCGTTCAGAACGATTGATGCCGTGGCGTGCGGGGCGAAGACGAGAGCGATGCCGTTCTGGACGCCCCATCGGTTCAGGATCGCCCTCACATCGCCAGTTATGTCAACGATCTGCTCTTTCCGCTTCGTCCCGAAAACGATCTCCTCGAAGAGCACCCGCATGTAGTAAAAACCCGTTCCCCTTTAAATAATACATGCGTCTCTTCGTGGGCGTCCCCCTGCCGGATAATCTACGCACCGCCGTTTTTGAGTACGTTAGGCGCTGGCGCTCAAGAATTTCAGGAATAAAATACGTAGAGCCGGAGAACCTGCACATTACCCTGAAGTTCATAGGCGAGGTGGATGATTCACGCGTTCCTGCAATAAAGGATCTCCTCTCCAGCGTTCAAACACATCCATTCACTATTAACGCCCGTGGCGTGGGTGCATTCCCTAGCAGCTCGTCTCCTCGGGTTGTGTGGGTGGGTATCCGTGAGGGCTTTGAAGATTTGGTGGCCCTGAGCAGAGACATCGACGATCTCCTCGTCTCTGAGGGGATTCCCCGCGAGAGGAAGGCGTCCCATCCCCACATAACCATCGGCCGCGTGAAGCGTTACGATCCAGAAATCACCCGTTTCCTTGCCAGAGATATCGATCTGGAGTTTGGATCGTTCACCTTCGAGCGTTTTGCCCTCTTCAGATCCACTCTCACACCTGATGGCCCGATCTACGATATCCTTGCCGAGTATGAGGTGAGTAAATGAGGTTTATCTTCCTGGGAACTGGCGGTGGCCGTTTCGTCATGGCTAAACAGTTGAGACGCACCGCTGGCTTCGTCGTGCGCTCAGGGAAGACGTTAATACATGTGGATCCTGGCCCTGGCGCACTCGTCTATCTTAATAGGACGGTGGGTGACCCCGGCAAATTGTCCGCGGTTCTTGTAAGCCATGCGCATCTTGATCACGCCCATGACGTTTCCGTTCTCGCTGAGGGTATGGCAGACGGTGGAAGGAAGAAGCGGGGGATAGTCATCGGTTCCGCCTGCGCTATAAACGGCTGCGAGGATTTTCTTCCAACTATCGGCCCGTATCACAGAGGTATGCTCGAGAAGGTCATCGCGGCGGAGCCGGGCCAGGACTTCCAGATAGGGGATGTACACGTTCACACGACGCCCACGTGGCATAACGAGCCTTCAGGCATCGGCTTTACCTTCTCTGACGGTTCCTGCACTGTATCCTATCTCTCTGACACGGGGTATACAGAAGAACTCGGCAGGGAACTGAAGAAACTGAAGCCAGATGCCGTTATCTTCAACCTTATCTTCGACGGGGAGACGAGGGTACCGCACACAAACATGGATACTGTCCGCTCTGTTCTTTCGGAGATTTCCCCGCGCATGGTTCTTCTGCAGCACTTTGGGGCAAAGATTACCATGCGTAGGATGGAACGCTTCCTAGCAAGGAAGGTAGAGAAAGAGTTTAACGTTCAGACAGTCGCCCTTCGTGACGGCGACGTTGTGGATTTTCCCCCACCGCAGGAGAGAGCGAAGAGAATAGATGAGTTTATTTGAGGATCTCTTCGATCGTTTCTGTTGCTCTCCTCTCGTGCACTTCCCAGAATTCCTTTGCTACCTTCCCTTCAAGATCCCTGCGGATCTCTGCGTTGTAGAAAATGTCTAAGACTGTCCAATCGCCCTTCGGCACAAATATTCGTGGGATTACTGCGATCTGCGGTTCATTGTAGTTGAACGCAAGGATGTGGTATCCGATCGAAGGAATCTTTCCTATCTCCAGCAGAGCATGCCTCTGGGGATAGAGAACCTCTCTTTTCTTGCCGTACTCTGTGCGCATTGCCCCAATTAGTTGCTTGAACGCCATGAATTCTTTGATAGCATCTCCTGCAATCACCGCACCACTCATGTGCGCGTCTCCGTACTGGACCGCGAATCGTTTTGCCCTCCTAATCCCGTCCATGATCACATCCGTCAGCGGATCGTATGTTCTCCTTTCCTCTGCCTCCTCTGTGAACTCTTCGGGTACATGCCACGGGTCGGGGAGGAGGTCGAACTCTACCGTATTTCTGTTTCCTGCAAGCCAGCCAAAGCTCCCTATGAGCCAGTTACTATTCCCTACGCGATCTATGATTCTTTCAATGGCGGCGAATACTACTGTCCCCCTTTCTACACTTAGGCGGGAGATATCCCTCGTTCCTCGCCCTTCCGTGTCTATTCTAACGATCACGTGGCCGGGGGCCAGGGGTTTCCCAGACGGGATGAGCGTTACAGTATTTCCGTCCACCCCGGATTCTCTCGCCTTGAACTCCTTCTTACCTACCGGTGCGTGGAAAATACGGCGTGGAAACTCGATGAAAATCTCTTGGAGCATGGTAAAAAGAGGTGGAAAGGGTTTAAGAAGCGTTTTCTCACAGGCACGCGGTCAGTATCGGCCCAGCGTGAGTAGCCGAGACGCAATAAAATGGGCATGGACCCGCCGGGATTTGAACCCGGGGCCTCCCGCGTGCGAGGCGGGCGCTCTG
>CAYZOD010000073.1:0-3028 GCA_964480165.1 uncultured archaeon | reverse complement strand
GTGGACGAAAGTATATCCCAGTATGCTCCACTAGAGGGCGATATGGAGGGAACCGGCGATATCCTCCTTCTCCTGCGCCCGGACTACACGGTCTTCGACGAGGTGCGCAAGACAAGGGACTTCGAGATCTTTGCGGACATGCGCATGGCCGGTGTCGGGATGGTGGGCGTCGTCCACGCATCCACACCCATCGAAGCGATCCAGCGATTTGTCCGCCGCCTAGAACTCGGAATCATTCCTCAGGTCGTCGATACGGTTATATTCATAGAGGCGGGAGACGTTGCGAAGGTGTATCGCCTTGACCTTGTGGTAAAAGTGCCGTCCGGCATGACTGACGAGGATCTGGCGCGCCCCGTGGTAGAGGTGAGGGACTTCGAGACGGACCGCCTTGAATATGAGATATACACATACGGAGAGGAGACGTTCGTCGTTCCCGTCCAGGAGGAAGGCAAAAAGAGCGCGCTGGAGCAGCACGCGGAACGGGCGGTTCAGGAGGAACTGGAGCGCATGATCGACGTCCCCTTCCGCATAGAGATTAAGGGCAACAAGGTGATCCTCTACGCATATCCCGACGACATCCCGCACATCATAGGCAGAAAGGGCGCCAAGATCTCCTCCCTGGAGAACGCGATCGGCATGAGCATCGATGTGCGACCATGGGAGGAAGAGAGCGGTGGCGCACGCATAACCATAAAGGAAACGCCCAAGTACTTCCTCATACAGGCAGGAAAGGAGGCAAAGAACCGGTTCGTCAAGATCCTCGTCGATGGGGACGAGGTGGGCTATGCGAAGGCCACGAAGAAGGGCATCATAAAGATCAAGAAGAACACGGAACTCGGGGAGATCATACGCTTCGCAAAGCGATCCGGCAAGCGCATAGAGGTGGTACCGCAGTGAAACAGGTTGTCATCGACGTCCTCCCGGGGGTGTATCCACCCTCGGACGATTCATACATGCTGGCAGACGTAGTGAATCGCATGGACCTAAATGGCAAAAAATTCCTGGAGATTGGCTGCGGATCAGGCATCGTATCCATAACCGCTGCCGTGAGGGGAGCAGACGTCACGGCGGTGGACATAAACCCTGTAGCGGTGGAGTGCACGCGACGCAATGCCGAGAAGAGCGGTGTGAAGATCAACGCGTTCGTATCGGATCTCTTTCAGAACGTTGAGGGCAAATACGACGTCATCGCCTTTAACCCCCCATACCTGCCGGGAACGGAGGGCGATCCGGACTACGACGTGGCGTGGAGCGGCGGAGAGGATGGGAGAGCGGTCATCGACCGCTTCCTCGCAGAGGCGGACAAGTATTTGAAACCCTGTGGCGTCCTGCTCATCGTTCAGTCGTCCCTCAACAACCCTGCGAAGACTACGGAAATCCTTGAGAAGATGGGATACTCCGTGGAGATCGCCGCACAGGAGAAGTTCTTCCTGGAGACGCTATACGTGGTCAGGGCGGTGAAACCATGCCAATAAACGCGGGTCCGGAGTTCGAGAAGGCGTGGGAGAAGTATTCATCCGCGAGAACGACGAAGGAGAAGATAGCGGCACTTCAGGAAGCGATTAAGTACATGCCCAAGCACAAGGGTGCCGAAAACCTGCGCGCTTTTATCTATCGCCGCCTCGCAGAACTCAAGCGGGAACTGCAGAAGGAAGCGGAAAGGAAGAGCGGAGGCGGTGGAGTCCGTCTCATACCAAAGGAGGGTTTTCAAGCAGTGCTCTTCGGATTTCCGAACTCTGGTAAGACGTTCATACTGTCCAAACTGACGAACGCGCCGGTGGAACCAACTGACTATCCCCTCGCCACGACGGAGCCAACACCGGGTATGATGGACGTGAAGGGCGGGAAGGTGCAACTAGTGGAGGTGCCCTCCTATTTTGAGGGCTACGACGAGTCGAAGATGGGAAGAATAGGCCTTGCAACCATGCGCGGAACGGATGCGATCATACTCGTTATCGATCTTACCGAAGACCCGATACGACAGGTGAAGGAACTCGTAGAGTTCCTGCGCTCGGAGGATATCTACCTCAACAAGCGCCCGCCCAACGTACGGATCGAGAAGAAGTATTCCGGCGGCTTTGAGTTCATAGGCGAGTCGTTTATGGAAGGAGACAGGAAAACCTACATCGATATCCTCCAGACCTACGGAATACACAGCGCCACCGTCACGTTCCTGGAGAGGACAACGCCGGAGGATTTTATTCTGGCGGTGAACGAATCGGCGCGCTTCCTACCCGCCATACTCATAGGGAACAAGGTGGAGATGACAGACGAGAAAAACATCGAACGCTTCATGGCGATCCCTAACGTCCAGAAGATCCTGTTTAAAACGAATGACGTGGAGAGCGTGAAGGAGAAGATCTTCTCATCGCTTGGTCTGATCCGAGTATATACGAAGCCGCCGCGATCAGATCCGTCGCCCGAGCCGGTGGTGCTGAGAAAAGGCGATACGGTGGCGGATCTGGCCGCCCGAGTGCTACACGGGAAGAGCGTAAAACATGCGCGCGTCTGGGGTTCTGCGAAGTTTCCCGGGCAGACGGTGGGCCCAGATTATGAGTTAAAAGATGGGGATATAGTGGAGTTACGAGCCTGACTCGCCGCCCTTCTTTCGCCTCATGACGAACACAGCAAGGGCCAGAACGACGACCACTGCAATAGCCGCCACGATGAAGTTCATGGACGGTGAGATAGATACCTCGATCTTCTGGAGGAGAACGTGGTTACCCTTATCGTCCATGAAGAATACGTGCGCCTCTATCGTTTTCGTTCCCACGATGTAAGGATCCGGCGACATCTCGATGGTTACGGGCTTCTCGTCCTCGACGTCACCTAGATCAACGCGTTGCGTTCCTATGATGCCCGGCGGATAGTCAAAGGTTATGTACACGAAGGATCCGGTACCCTCCACGCGTGTTTTGATGGTGTTTTTCTGCCCCGCCGTGAGGGAGATCTTGTCGAGATCGAGGCGGAGGGGCGTGGAGGATACGTAGAAGGCCTTCGCCGCGAGCGAGTCGATTCGTCCGTGGCC
>CAYZOD010000072.1:0-3076 GCA_964480165.1 uncultured archaeon | reverse complement strand
CGAGTTCTATTAGTGGGTCGCCTGTGTTTACTGTGTCGCCTTCCTTCACATAGATTTTCTTCACAACACCGTCTTTTGGAGCGGGAATCTCATTCTCCATCTTCATGGCCTCAAGCACTAGTAAACCCTGACCAGTCTTGACTTGATCCCCCTCCCTCACGAGAATCTTAAGAATCTTACCCGGCATCGGGGCGGTAACGGTATTCGGCGAAGCCTGCGCCGGAGCTGGAGCCGAAACAGGCGCAGCCGGAGCAGGAGCAGAAACCTGAGCTGGAGCTGGGGTGGGGGCACTGACGGCAGGGGTCTCTGGAACACTCTGGGGAACGCTTGGGAGAGGCACTCCCAGCCCCTGAGCCTCGACCTCGTAGGTTTTTCCCTCGAAGCTAACCTTGAATTTGCCGTTCGTCAGTTCTTGGACGTCAACCTCGTATTCCACACCGTCGACTATGACCTTAACCTTCATCCTCACCACTCCCTAATATTTTTTTACCAGTTCCTCATCTCGTAGTTGAAGTTCTCAACCTCATCCATACCGCTCTGAAGGCCGTAGAGGCGCCAGGCATCGGAAACCTTCCTCGTGAAGGGCAAAGGCCTAAGGACCTCTGCTTTCTTGGCGACGTAAGTAAGGATGGAGGCCGTTATGATTGCCAAATCCCTCGGAGGGATTTTCTTTTCTGGAACTTCAACTTTTTTCTCAGCCTCTTCAACAGTCTCTTCCTTGGGCTTCTCGGCCTTCTTCGCCGTCCTGCGCTCAAAGGCCCCTATTGCATACATTACCAGCGCAAGTATTGAGAGGACTGCGAAGACGACAACGATTCCTGTAATGGTAATCCATCCACCCTCGGCAAGCTGCCCCATGCTTTCACCTCACAGCGGTATGTTGCCGTGCTTCTTCGGCGGGAGCTTTACACGTTTGCTTTCCAGTGCCTCCAACGCCATGATAATCTTCCCCCTCGTTTCCGCCGGGTCGATTACGTCGTCAATGTAGCCCCTGCCCGCGGCAACGTATGGGTTGGCGAACTTCTCCCTATACTCCTTAATCTTCTCCTGCCTGACTTTTTCTGGGTCCTCCGCCTTGGCGATTTCCTTCCTGAATATGATGTTTGCCGCTCCCTCAGGCCCCATAACGGCTATCTCCGCAGTTGGCCAAGCGAAGACGATGTCCGCTCCAAGGTGCTTTGAACCCATTGCTAAGTAGGCACCGCCGTAGGCCTTCCTGAGAATCACGGTAACCATCGGGACGGTTGCTTCGGCGTAGGCGTAGAGAACCTTCGCACCGTGCCTTATTATTCCGCCGTACTCCTGCTGGGTTCCCGGGAGATAACCGGGAACGTCTACGAGCGTAACGATGGGTATGTTGAAGGCGTCGCAGGTTCTTACAAAGCGGGCTATCTTGTCGCTTGAGTCTATGTCGAGGACGCCGGCGAGGTACTTCGGGTTGTTGGCGACTATTCCAACGGTCTGGCCGTTCATCCTTCCAAAGCCAACAACCGCGTTCGGGGCGAAGTAGGGCAGTATCTCAAGGAAGTCAGGGTTGCCGTTCTCATCCCTGTCCACTATCTCGTAGATTACGTCCCTGACATCAAAGGGCTTGTTCGGATCGTCCGGAACGATCTCATAAAGCTTTTCGCTCTTCCTGAAGGGTAAATCGCTCGTCTTAACTCTCGGAGGCTTCTCCATGTTGTTTGAGGGCAAGTAACTCAGGAGACGCCTGATTAGAGCTAAGACCTCCTCATCGCTCTTGCCCACGAGGTGAGCCTGCCCGCTCTTCTGGGCGTGAACCATGGCACCGCCGAGCTGGATTGGCGTGACTTCGACGCCCGTAACTGCCTTTACGACCTGCGGGCCCGTGATGAACATGTAGGTCGCGGGGTTGTCGACCATGAGGATGAAATCTCCTATCGCGGGGCTGTAAACCGCTCCGCCGGCACAGGGCCCCATTATGGCTGTGATCTGCGGGACGACACCGCTGAGGATGGTGTTCATCTTGAAGATTTCACCGTAGCCCTTGAGCGAGTCGACACCCTCCTGAATCCTCGCTCCGCCTGAGTCGTTGAGGCCTATGACCGGGGCACCGGCTTCAAGGGCCAATTCCATGACGCGCTTGATTTTGGCGGCATGCATCTCACCGAGCGAGCCTCCCATGACTGTGAAGTCCTGGGCGTAGACGAAAACTAAGCGACCATCGATGGTTCCGTAGCCGGTTATGACACCGTCTGCCGGTAGTTCCATTTTGTCGAGGCCGAATTCCGTATTCCTGTGCTTGATGAACATTCCAATCTCCACGAAGCTTCCCGGGTCAAGGAGCTTCTCAATCCTTTCCCTTGCCGTGAGTTTGCCCCTCTCATGCTGCCTTGCTATCCTGTCTTCTCCACCCATTTTGAGGATTTTTTCCCTCTTTTCATATAGCTCCTTCACTTTTTCTTCCATGGTCATGGACCTTCACCCTCTTTCTTTTATTGAATAATGAAAGGGGTTCAAAGCTCGTCTTTAAGCCCCATCGGCTCCTCCCTAAACAACCTCTCGTCCATTTCCTTCAGCTTTGGACTGACCTTCGGCTCGAACTCCATTTTGGCCAAGATGTCTTTCTCCACGTCAACCCCCGGGGCATACTCCTCGAGGACGAGGCCATCTTTTGTGAGCCTGAAGACCGCCCTCTCCGTGATGTAAAGGACTTCCTGACCCTTCTCAAGCCCAAGTGCCGCGTTGTAAACTATCTTGTATACGTTCTTGACGAACTTCTTGATGTCTCCGTCTTTGACAATCTCGAGTTTCCCATTTCCTGGCCTAATTTCACTTTTACCAGCGGTAAAGCGTCCTGCAAACAGCAACCTCGGAGAGCCATACGCAATCACGGGGAAGCCACCCGGACCTGGCAAACGACCTGGAAGCAGTGAAGGATTGACGTTTCCTTTTTCGTCCACCTGCATGAATCCAAGGCTTGCCACATCGATAATTCCACCTTCGTAATTGGTAAACTGGTCTGGCTGGGAGATTATTGCAAACGGCCCGATGGAGGCGCCAAAGTCAGGACCGCCCAGTGCAACCCCTCCAAACGCCCCAGCTTCAACCGTCG
>CAYZOD010000071.1:0-3155 GCA_964480165.1 uncultured archaeon | reverse complement strand
GCCGCCGCGGAGGATGTGAAGTACTGCAACTGATCGGAGGAGTAGGGCGGTTTCAGCGCATCCACAGCAGATTGGATCACGTCCGGGCTGCAGTTCGTCTCGGTGACCGCAATATTTGCCCGTAACTGCTTGGAATACGACTCGTATGTGCTGAGGAGATCGACAATGGAAGAGAATTGATCATAAACCCCGACGTCGGCGCTGAAATCGCAACGCACGTCAGGGGATTTCATATACGACACGAGGTCCTGGGAAGATGAACCGAGGCGCTCAACGAAGGAGTCGAGTTGGGAAACGATTTGGGAGCGCACAGAGTCCATGGTATCAATCTGGGAAACGAACTGGGGGAAACAGTTCTCTGCAACGCTTCTGGCAACGGAAATATCGTATTCCTCGTCCTTCATCTTCGAGAGAAGCGAAGAGAACGTTGGAACCGCCGATGGATTGAGGAGACGTATGTTATCCGCGGAGGACGCTATATGCTCCTTGTAAAGGTATGCGGAAACCACGCGTCGGTAGGTCTGGAAATCAAAAACGGGCTGATCGTTCTGCACGACGAGGATGTAGTCGAGCGCGCCGTTCCGGCTGTATGGATAGAGCGTATATGTGCCTCCACAGTCAACGTTCACAGGCACGGATGGATTGGCGGATAAGAAATCGTCCAGTTCTGCCGCCAGCGCCAGCGGCAGTATGAGGAGCAGGACAAGGATCCTCCGCATCGCCTAAACAAGGGAGTTATCATATATAAATCCTCGTGCAGTTCTATTCACGTGTTCCGTGTCGTCTTGGTGGAACCGCACTACGCGGGGAACATAGGGAGCGTCGCGCGGCTGATGATGAACTTCGACGCCCACGAACTCTACCTAGTGAACCCCCTCGTTTCTCCGCTGGAAGAAGAGGCAATGATATGGGCCGTCAACGCAAAACAGGTTCTGGAACGGGCAAAGATCGTGAACAGCATACACGCTGCCATTGATGACTGCGCGGTCGTCGCCGCCACGACAGCAAAGCCCGGCCCGAAGATGGTAAGGAGAACGCCCATAACGCCGCGAGAGTTTGCGGAGCAGGTGAGGGACTACTGGAAGAGCAAAGACTGTGTAGCGATCCTCTTCGGAAGGGAACCGAGCGGATTGACCAATGATGAACTGGAACTGGCGGATATAACCGTGACGATCCCCACCAGTAAGAACTACCCTGCAATGAACCTCTCCCACTCCGTCGCGATTATCCTCTACGAACTCTACATGCAGAAGCATCCGGGGACCTTCGGGGGCGAACCACCATCCGCCGAATCCCTCCGCCTGGCGGATAACGTGTTTAAGGATCTGATCGAGTGGGTTGGACGGAGAAACCCGAAGGAGACGTTCAACGCGTGGCAGGCGGTTCTGAGGAGGGGTGCCCGAATCGATAAGGAGGTGCGGGCAATCCTCGGTGTTCTTTCCGAGGTGAAGAAGAGGTGTGTGAATGATAAGGGAGATACGAAAGGCGTTTGAGGCGAACGACGATACGTTCCTGCGGAACCTCGCCACGGAGATGGCGAGACGGGCGGCGATCGAACAGGATAGAAGAACGGCACAGATGGCTGTCATCGCGTATGCCCTCTCGAAGATCCTCACAAAACCCCATTTCCTGCGATCGTCAAACTGGCCAAGGTACAGACACGCCATAATCTCTGCCCTCCGGGACGCGGAAGAGGGAAGAGAGAATAACGTTCTCGAACGGGTGGAGAGAACGATCAGACGGATCGATTCGGAGGATGGACACTTCGTAAAGAACGTCATGGATAAGGCAAGGAGCAAGATGGCTGCAATAGCATACTCTGTTGGCGTTTCGGCGCACGTGGCTGCGCATCTCTTTGACGCGGATATACACGACGTCTTCGACTATGTGGGCAAGATGAAGGTCCACGACGAGCACGTACCCAAGATCGGCATAAAGGAAAGAATTGACGCGCTGAGGAGGCTTATGAATGCGAGTGGTGGCTGATGCAGGTCCGTTGATATCCCTCTCGAACACATGCATGCTCTGGATACTCGAAAAGCTGCCCTTCCAGTTCCTCCTCCCGCCATGGGTTATAAACGAAGTATCCCTCTTCCCAAAGCAGACAAAACACTACAAACTTTCCGCTCTGCGCATATCCGACTATATCCGCTCAGGAGTGCTTCAGGAGGGAGAACTGGGAGAGCGTGGAGAGGAGATTGCAAGGAAGGTGCAGCACATTGCAAACAACGTATACTTCATAAAGCACCGGCCGTTGAAGATCATACAGCGTGGAGAGGCAGAGGCAATCGCACTTGCCACTCTCACGGACCACGCGATGCTGGTGGATGAAAGAACGATCCGCCTTCTCCTTGAAGATCCCCTTGAGTTGAGGAACGTCCTCCAGATAAGAACTGGGGCACGGGTGAGCATTGACCGCGAGCGCGCCGAAGAACTACAGGAGATCGTGGGCGACGTGCTTATGCTTAGATCGGCAGACATCGTTGCCTATGCCTATGAAGAAAGGATCCTCGGAAAGGGCAAAGAGTTCCTGGAGGCCGCGCTCTATGCCCTGAAGTATGCGGGGTGTGCGATATCGGAGCAGGAAATCCGGGACTACCTGTACGGATAAGACCGGCAGAGAAAAAAGACAGATGGGAGATTCTCGCCCTGGGTAGTAGGGAGTTTCCATACATCGAGCATCCCGACGCGTTCTTCCTCGAGCGCATGCACAGGAACTACTTCTTCGTGGCAGAGGTAGAGGGAAAATTTGCCGGGTTTATTGACATGGAACCAACGGTGAATGACGAGTACACGGCGATGATCATGGGCTTTGCCGTCCGCCCCGAAATGCGCGGAAAGGGAATAGGTAACGCACTTATGGAGTTTGCGCTCCGCTTCCTGAAGGCAGTAGGGTTCAGAAGAGTGATCATGTACTCGAAGAAGGACAACGACGTGGCAAACCACATCTATAAGAAGCACGGATTCCGTATAGTAAAGGAACATAAGGGAATACTCAAATGGGAGCGAGAGCTATGAGCATACGGATACACCACGAAAATGGGGTGATCGAACCGGAATGGCAGGCAATCAAACTCAGAAGATCGTTAGAATCAAAATACCACATTGCAATGCACTTAAAACACCACGGAAATCTTCATCTTAAGTTCAGATTG
>CAYZOD010000070.1:0-3177 GCA_964480165.1 uncultured archaeon | reverse complement strand
TCGCGTCAACAATGAAATGGTGAAGTGAGTGCGGGGGCGGGGATTCGAACCCCGGGAGGCACTAAGCCACCGGATCCTAAGTCCGGCCCCTTTGGCCACTCGGGCACCCCCGCAGGTCAAATGCTTTGCCCTGTCGCCGCCCTGTCTTCGGCGCTGCGCGCCTCGACAGGCCATCACCGGATGTGCGTAGGGTCGCGGACCCTACCCGCGTACGCGCGGCCAGAGTATCTGGCCATGGGCACCCCCGCACCAGATTCTCGGGTGGGACGACCTCATATGCAGGGGATCTGCGATCCCCTAATGCTCGTTCTTTATGAGCTTTCCTGGTCCGGGTAAGCGTTATATTGGTGAGCGGAGATTATTTTAATGATGGCTCTTTCTTCGCGTTCACGGAGGCGATGTGTTGAAAACAGATGAGATAAAAGGGCTTATGCGGTCGCTCGGCGCCAGGAAGTCAGAGATCTCTGTTTACATCGCCCTTCTCCGCATGCGATCGGAGGCGCCCATTTCGAAGATCGTCGAGCGTGTCGATCTTTCGGAGAAGACGGTTCGCATGGCCCTCGATTCGCTAATACGAAGAGGGCTGGTCGTCAGGACGGGAAAGGGAAGGGGAACGAGGTATAGGGCTAGAGGCGCACGGACGCTCATGCGCCTGGTCAAGAAGAAAATAGAGGAGGGCGTTCAAGAAATCTTCACTCATCTTCAATACCGTTCATCGTGATCTTGAACACCGCCTCGCCCTCCGGCAGGTGTGGCGAGTCCACGAGGCGCGCTATCCTCTTTTCTCCCTTGCCCTTGCGTATGTATATTCTGTAGGTCGCCGCGTGCCCCAGAACGTGGCCACCCACGGGCTCCGTCGGGTCGCCGAAGAACATATCTGGCTTTGCCATCACCTGGTTCGTCACGACTACCGCGAGGTTATACGTGTCTGCCAGCTTCTGTAGCGCGTGTATATGCCTGTTGAGCTTCTGCTGACGCTCTGCCAGAGCCCCTCTCCCCACGTACTCTGCTCTGAAATGCGCTGTCAGCGAGTCGACGATGATCAACTTGATTTTCTTCTCCTCTATGATCTCACGGGCCTTTTCGACGAGCACCATCTGGTGGTCCGAGTTGTATG
The DNA here is from genome assembly GCA_964480165.1 of uncultured archaeon. Taxonomy (GTDB): domain Archaea; phylum Iainarchaeota; class Iainarchaeia; order JAADDC01; family JAADDC01; genus SZUA-1452. The sequence goes on along the minus strand of CAYZOD010000070.1, from coordinate 2,060 downwards.
CCCTGGCTACGTATATATGCTCCAATGCCTTTTCTGGATCAAGGCCCATATACTTTGCCATCTGCATCGCTCTCTCTGGCCTGAAGGTGTTCTCCGTGTCGATGTAGAGAGCGTTGCCGTCGAGGCCGCCCTTGTCTAGCGGGAGTTGGACGTTCACGGCTAGTTGGTGGCAGATCTGTGTCTTACCCGAGCCAAATTTCCCATAAAACTCGGTGATTGCCTGGGTTTCGACACCACCGCCTATGAGTTCGTCCAAAGCCTTAGAACTCGTTGTGATTCTTCCCACGATCGTCCTTTTCTCCATGAGTTCTTTCGCAGACATCCAACTCATTTCAAGGGCATCGCGGGCGGCGTTGATGACCTTTATAGCAGTTCCTTCTCCCAAGCCGGCGACCTCCATGAGTTCGGCGGGTGATGCAACGGCAATAGCCTCTAGTGTTGTGTATCCGGCGGATCTGAGTTTCTCAGCCGTCGTCGGGCCGATTCCTGGCAGGTCCTCGATCTTTTCTATCTTCTTTTCAGCCATGTTAGAATTGGGTTTGGTGGATTATTAATATGGGGTTGTGGTTAGGCGTTCCCCTGTTCCCCTAATAGGCCCTTTACCTCTGAGAGCATTCTTTTGATTTCGTAATCCCAGTTCGGTTCCCTCAACACCTTGGCGACCAGCTCAAGGTTGTCGAAGTATTTGTTCCGCCTCACAAAGCCGGAAGCCACGATCTCTTCTCCGAGGAGTTTCCGCTCTGCCACGCCGTGCAGATCCTGATCAGGCGTTATCTCTTCACCGTAGATCTTTCGTGCCTGGCGGCCAAAGGTGATCACGCGGATGTTGTCCGTTCCGTCATCCAGTTCGAACGTGAGTATGGGGACGACACGTATATCCTCGCTTCCACAGGCTGTGCATACCCACTTCCCGTCTTTCCATTCCGCCTTCGCGCCACAGGAGTTGCATATGCCTATAATCGGCTTGTTCCTGTATATCTGGACGACAGTGCCGCGCACCTCTACGAACTTGTCCCCCTCTTCCAGTTCGGCCACGTGCTTTCTCTCCCTCTGCGGCCCGCTCGTCGATATGGATGCAAACTTGTCCTTCATATCCTCTCTTATCTGAATGAGTCCCATCCTCCCCACATGCACGTTTATGCCGTTCATGCCCTCACGCGTGTATCCCGAGACGATGCGGATGACGTCGCTTTCCTTGATACTAACGTTTGCCTTGTCGTCCCAAAGGACCACGCGCACGCTTCCCGTCTCATCTGCCCCTATGAATGCCCGCATCTGCGTCTCGCTACCGTCCGATCGCTTGACCGTCCTTGCGGGGAAGAGCCGGACGACCTTGAGGATGAGATCGACGTTCTGCATGTCCGGAACGAGGTCCCGCACCTTTACTAGAACGTTCTGCGCTTCAGGGAGTTTTGATTCGTCTTCAACTTCTGGGTTGATGACGATCCTGCTGTCAAAGGATAGCGTAAGCACCGGTTCGCCGTTATACTCGCGGACATAACCGTTTAGCACCTCTATGATCTGACCGCTCTCCAGTTTGCCCTGCTCCACGAGGGACACGTCGCGGTTCCAGAGGGTGAGGCGGATAGAGCCGGTTTCGTCCCCTATGATGAGCCTGCAATACTTTCCGCTTCTCCCATCCTTCTTGAACACGCGTGGCGGGAATATGCGGAGGATTCGGCCCACTACATCCACTCTTTCCATGCCCGGCTTGAGTTCAGATATCTTGACGCGCCTGCTGAGTTCGCGATCCACATCTATGTCCACGCCCAATTCCTTTGCAACGGCGTAGGCGGCCCCTGCCTCAGTAAGAAGCCCTGCAAACGCCTTTATTTTCTCGTTGATTCTCTTCCGGACCTCCTCCTCGCTCAGTCCAGTCTTCTCAACAATTCGGGCGATGATCTTGTCCGCGTCTGCAATCACATAAACACTATGGTTGTTCATCTTCTTAATGCGCTACGCCTTTCGAGTGGGTTACATCGGGGAGGGCTTCCACGGTCTTGCGCGCCAGCCCAACGTCCGGACGGTTGAAGGGGAAATAATGCGCGTTCTTACGGAGC
>CAYZOD010000069.1:0-3178 GCA_964480165.1 uncultured archaeon | reverse complement strand
GGGCCCGCTGGAGGCGCCAAAGTCAGCGCCGCCCCGTGCAACCCCACCTAACGCCCCAGCGTCAACCGTCGTGAATACGTAGGCATGCACCCCTTCCTCCCATGCAACTCCGGCAACGTCACTTGGTATTCCTATTCCCAAGTTAACCAGAATTGGTCTGCCCTCTCTTTTTACCAAGTCCATCATTTCTAGCAGTACCCTTCTTGCAACTACCTTTCTGGTATTAAACTCAATCTTTGGAACTAACTTCGGATCCGTCGGGGCTATTATCTCTCCCGAAATCCTTGGATCGTATTGGATGTTCGCACTCTGCATGTGGTATTCCGGCGGGCTAACTACCACATAATCCACGAGAGGTCCAGGAACCTTAACGTCCTGTGGATGGAGTGAGGGATACTTCGCTATTCTCTCCACTTGGGCTATGACAATGCCCTTCTTGGGCTCTGCTTTAGCGGCTTGAGCGAGGTTTAATATCTCTGTAAACGATCCCTCCTTTTCCGTTGTTATGTTTCCTATTTCATCGGCCGTCGTTCCCCTGATGAGAGCCACGTCTGGCTTTGGAGCCTGGTAGAGCAGGTATTCCTTGTCTCCAATCTCGATGACGTCCACCTTACACCTTCTTTTCTCCTTGGCGAGATCGTTCAGATAGCCGCCGTCTTGTCTTGGGTCAAGGAACGATCCTAGTCCAACTCTCGTTAGCACACCCGGTAAACCCCTTGCAACTTCCCTGAAGAACCACGAAGCCGTTCCTATTGACCACGTGTATCCTTCAATCTTGTTTTCCTGTATCATCTTCTGCAATGCTGGTGACCAGCCGGGGTAAGTGATTAGGATACCGGAGAGGAATTCCTGGTTCGGATCGTTGTAAAGCTCCGTGGCAATCTGATCAAGCACCTTTCCGGGAGCCGTTGGAATGGGGTTCACTTCGAGGAACAAGTTCTTTGGGTGGCCAGTCTCTTTGTAGTGCTCGTAGAGTTTTAGGAGCAGATACTCCGGGGCAATCAATAGGTTAAACCCCGAGATTGCTATAGTTGCTCCGTCGGGTATATTTGAGACGGCCTCTTCGGCTTCAACAATTTTGGTTACTTTATCAACCACTTCCGACACCCCCTTCAAAATAAATTTAGCGGGTCAGAGACCCGTGGTTAATTTCAGTATCAGGATTGACACCGGCACCGTCAGGACTGACATCAGCAGTCCGTAGCGTAGCATGTCCGAGATTTTTATCTTCCCGGAACCGAATACGATTGCGTTCGGCGGTGTTGAGACTGGCAGCAGGAACGCCAGAGACGCCGCGATCGCCGGCATAACGACGGCACCGATTGTTGCATGTGGTGAGAATCCGGCGGCCTTGCATATCGAGATCACTATGGGAACCATCATGTTGGTTGACGCCGTATTGGAGGCGAACTGGGTTATCAGCCAAGTTATGGCCGTGGCGGCTAAGGCCACGAGGAACGGGCTTCCTCCACCAGCGGCCACAAACTTCTTGCCCAGCCACAGTCCTGCCCCTGACTTGAACAGCATGTTACCCATTATCAGGCCTCCAGCGAAGAGGAACAGGGTGTCCCAGTCCATTGCAGACACTCCTTCCTTCCAGTTAAAGAAGGGCCTGTATGGTCTGAGCGACCTTGGCACGCCGAACAACAGTATGGCACATAGTATCGCCGGGATTGCGTCGTGGGGAATTAACTGGGTGACTATCTTCCATCCAACGGCCTTTGCAACGCCCCTGAAGATCCACAGGAATACCGTTATTCCAAATACGACCGAGAACCACTTCTCCTCTGGGCTCATCGGTCCGATGGATTTCTCCTCCCAGGCTTTCTTTACTGCCTCGAGATTGAGCTCAGCCTTGCCGAAGAACACCTTGCCCACGATAAGCAGTATTATAAACGATACCACAGATACGGGCACACCGTAGCGCAACCATCCAACGAACCCTATGTCGGCGATACCCTGCTGTGAGAGGAAGGCGGTTGCTATCAAGTTTGGAGGAGTTCCAATTACCGTGGCTATACCGCCAATCGATGCCGCGTAAGCGAGGAATATCATAGCTATCGCAGCTTGTCTGTCGTTGATCCAGGGAGACGATGCCAAGATACCGAGGAGAACTGGGAACAGCACAGCCGTAGCCGCCGTGTTTGACATCCACATCGAGAGGAACCACACGATAAACCACATTCCGGCTATCGTCCAGAACGCGTTTCTCGATATCTTGGCGGAGAACAGGGTGACCTTCCTCGCAATCCTCTCGGCAACTCCCGACTTCAACATTCCCCATCCCAGGACAAAGCCACCGAAGAACACCCAGATCAGCGGATTGAAGAAGGTCTCCAGCGTAGCTGAAACGCCGCTTTTGGCCGTTGAGTAGCCAAATGCCTTGGGGCTTAGACCGATCATTGCACATGCCACAACGGCTGTAGTGAGGGAAGTCACGCCGAAGGGCATTGCCTCAAAGAGCCACCAGACAATCGTCCACAGCATCAAGCCGAGGGCAGCGTTGGGCGCCCAGGGGGCAGTTTGGTTCATAAGGTTCCCCGTCACCGGGTCTCTAAGTGGCGGTAGCAACACTAGAAGGACGAACAGAAGTGGGCCCAGCACCAGCCCAACTAACCTCTTGTAATCCAATTTCTTCGTGCCTTCACCTTCGGTCACCATTCCGAACCCCCCCGCCCCGTTTTTGATACTGTATGGCGGGCATTCTATGTTATTGAATGCATTTCTAATAATCTTTTCTACGTTCTTAGATAAATTTGATGTGACATATTGCAAAATATTGGTGTTCATAATAGGGTATTTTCGCTCATTATAATGTATTTAAGGTTCTGATTAAGTTCATATAAGATGGATAAATTATCCAATAAAGTAAACTTAAAACCTGGAGCTGGAACTCGTGCCCGATTAACCCACATCTATAGGGTTTCAAACTTTGTAATTTCTGTTATAATTGTTTTATCGACTTTATCCACGTATCCTATTTTCATAATTATCTCACGAATCTTGTCCTCTATATCCCTCAGGCTTTTTGGAACTGCAATTCTAATGATAATATCATGATTGCCGATCCCTCTTTCAATGACTTTTACATCTCTGTCTTTTTTTAGTTTCTCGATAATCTCATCAATTGGAGCTCCGGGTTTTAAGGTGATTCCTAAACTGGCATATACGTAGTTTA
>CAYZOD010000068.1:0-3249 GCA_964480165.1 uncultured archaeon | reverse complement strand
AGGTGAAGTCGTTATGAGTCCACCGCCGAATGTGAGGCATCAGGAAATCGCTAAGAGCATCGTGAGATCCCTCTTGAATTTCGATCCATCTCGCGGAAGGGTTTTCTACGAGATAGACGTCCATTTCGACGACGAAAATGTCCTCAGACCCGACGTGATCTTCATAAAAAAGGAAAACGAGGGGATAATCGGTGAAAATTGGATAGAGGGGCCGCCGGACATCGTCTTCGAGGTTCTCTCGAAGGCAACCGAATCGAGAGATCTCACCGTCAAAAAAGACCTTTACGAGAAATTCGGCGTTAAGGAGTACTGGGTGGTCGATCCGGAAGAAGAGAGGGTTTACGTTTACTCGCTGAAAGGCGGAAGATACGAAATGGAATGTAGTGGGAAGAAGTGCTCATCGAAGGTTCTGAAGGGCTTTGAGTGGGGATTCAAAAAGTGACCCCCGCAGGGGTCACTCGATCTCGTTTATCTTTATCTCGTAGTCGAACTCCGGAACAGCTTTTTTCAGCATCGCCGAAGCTGGGCAGTACCTCTCCTGCGAAAGCACACAAGCCTTCTCGACCTTGTCGTGGGGAATGCCCTTCTGAGCCTCGAAGTAGTAGATGACGTGTATCTTGGTGTAGACCTTCGGATGCTCTGTGGCCCTCTCGTACTGAACCTGAACCTCGAACTTCTTGACCATATCGAGTATCCTCATCTTCCGCAGGATCGATACGACGTCCATTCCCGTGCAGGCTGCGAGCGCATGTATGAAGCACTCCATCGGTCTTGGTGCGGTGTCCTTACCCTCGAACTTGGGCACGCTGTCCATGAATATGTCGTGCTCGCTCGGCGTTCTGCCGTGGAAGAGCATCCCTCCGAGGAACTCCATCTTGATCGTTTCCACGAAACTTCACCTCCGGCACTCATTTTGTCGATTGTTTACATCAGCAAGCCTTGCGTGTCAACTCTTCACAAAACCCCTATCTCCCTGTGCTTCTTGACGATCCTTTCAGCGAACTCGTCTATCTTTTCGTAGTCCTCGTCCCTCGGGAGCCCCTTCACGAGGAGAGGCTCCAAAAATTCAGCCTTCAAGCCTTTCAGGAGCGCCTTCGCCTGATCGACCATGAGTCCTCCCCAACCGTATGACCCCATTATCCCGACGAGTTTCACCTTGGGACGGAGCTCTCCGGTGAGGAGCGCCGCGAAAGCGGCCGCGGGATGGAGCCCCCCGAGGACGGTCGGAGATGCCCCCACAAGGGTCGCGGCGTCCACGAGTGCTATCGCGTACTCCCCTATGTCAGCCTCCGTGAGGTTGAACATCTTGACCTCGATCCCCGATTCAACCAACCGATCGTAGAGGCGAAGGACCATCTTCTCGGTACTTCCATGCATGGATACATAAGCGACGACGACCTCGTTCTTCACCTCGTCCGACGTCCATTCTTCGTACGCCTTTATTATGAAATCGGGATCCCTGTAAACCGGCCCGTGGCTGGGGGCTATCATCCTCGGGCCTATCTCCCTGACCTTCCTCAAGTTCTTCTTTATCATCGTTCTGAAGGGCATCATTATCTCTGCGTAGTAGCGCTTTGCAGCTTCGTAGACTATATCGTCGTCCTTGGAGAAGACCTCGCTCGTTGAAAGATGGGCCCCGAAGAAGTCACAGCTGAAAAGGATTCCATCTTCGATGAGGTAGGTTGACATCGTCTCTGGCCAGTGAACCCATGGTGTCATATAGAAGGTCAGGTCTTTCCTCCAAGATCGAGCTTGTCCCCTTCTTTTATCACCAGAAACCTGTCCTGGGGGATGTGAAGAAGGTCTATCAGCATCTCCTTGGCCTTCTCGTTGGTTACGACCTTCGCTTGGGGGTATAGCTCGAGGAGGGTCGGGGTCGATCCCGAGTGATCCTGCTCCGCGTGGTTCGAGATTATGTAATCTATTTTCTTCACACTCAGTTTTTCGAGGTTTCTGAGGAGGATTTCGGACTTTGAGGGATCGACAGTGTCCACGAGCGCTGTTTTTTCCCTTCCAATTATCAGATAAGAGTTGTAGCTTGTCCCTTGGGGGAGTGGAATGAGTTCGTCGAATATCCTCCTGTCCCAGTGCTCGACTCCGACTTCGTAGACGCCATCGGTGATCTTCTTGACCGCCATCCTATCAATCCTCCAATGGCTCGAACATGTCCTTGCTCACTCCGCACACCGGGCATACCCAGTCGTCCGGTATGTCCTCAAAGTCTGTTCCAGGCGGTATCCCGCCATCGGGATCCCCTTTGTCAGGGTCGTATATGTATCCGCATACAGTGCAGCGGTACATCTTCTTCTTTTTGGGCTTAACTGGCTGGAACGTCGGTGCGGTTTTGGGAGCGGAGCCGTTCTTGACGAGGTGATAGTACTCGTACGTCATGACCTCGCCTTCCTTTATCATCTGGGCATCGACGACCTTTCCTATGAAGAGAGTATGCGTTCCCACGTCCACCTTCTTCTCGGCCTCCGCTTCTATGTAGCCTATGGCGTTTTCGGTGACGATGGGAGCACCGGTCTTTCCGAATTTGTACTTGACGTTTTCGAACTTGTTCACGTCTCTTGACGACTTGAAACCGAAGAGTCCTATGAGCTTCATGGGGGTGGTTTTCTCCATTATCGATACCGCGAACACATTGCTCTTCCCTATCACTTCATGAGTGGCATTCTCCTTGTTTATCGATATCGCTATCCTCGGGGGCTCGGCTGTGACCTGAAAGACTGAGTTCGCTATCTGGCCGGCCAAGTCGTTGCCGATCCTTGACGAGACGATGTAAATCCCGTAAGTTATCTTCCAAAGGGCTTTCTCGTTCATAAATTAGCACCTCCTCATTTGAAATTCTATCACGATCTGTGTGAAAACGATAAGTAATCTCCCCACACGTTTGATTCGTCGGCTCGTCGATTGGAAGGTGATATCATAAACTTTTGGGGGTGCCGAGAGTGAAGTTCTGGGATCGTGAGAAAGAGATCGAAGACCTCATGAGATACCTATCGAGCGAGCCGAATGCGATTCTCTTCGTCTACGGTCCGAAGAGCAGTGGAAAGAGTACTCTTCTGATGAAAGTCGCACAGGAGCTGAGGGAAGATCCATTCAAATTCCTCTGGTACGATCTCAGAAAGTACGCGATCGAGAAGGCCGAAGACGCGATATCCATACTCCTGGGAGCAAAGGGCACACCGACCGCTCTTGCAAGGCTTTTCGACATCCAGATCGCGTTCCTGTCGATAAAAGCCGAGG
>CAYZOD010000067.1:0-3254 GCA_964480165.1 uncultured archaeon | reverse complement strand
GTCTCCTCGAGTGTGGGAAGACCTATGTGGTGGCGGAACAGGGGATAGGGTTTTTTGTACTCAATCCTCTCCCAGAGCGTCTGTGGGGGGATACCCTTTCCCTCGCTCTTTCTCTTCTCACCCCTCAAAACCATCACCAGGTCCTCGATTTCCTGTCTTCCGTCGAAGACCTCGTCGAACCTTCCAAAGGATCTGGCCACTTCCCCGGTCTCTATCGTCCCGCCGAAGATGAACTTTCTGCTTCCAAGGTTCTTCTCATCGATGAGATCGAAGAACTTCTGGAGGAGCTTCTTCAGGGGCTCCCTTCCGAGGCGATAGCTTATCGCGACTATTTGAGGGTTTTCCTTCTCTATCGCTTCGACGGCCCTTTCAACTGGAACGGCTCCGCCGAGGTTCACGATTTCGTACCCCTCTTCCTTGGCGAGGTTCAGGAAAGTTATGAGTCCAGCGGTGTGGACGTCGCTTCCAATCGAGGCTCCGAGGACTTTCACACTCTCACCTCCAGGGTTAGAATAACACTCGAGGTGATGGCGATGGGGAAGGTGATACTCATAGGGTTCGACGAGCTCGAGACAGAAGGCGTGAGACTCATCCTGTCGAGTCTTGCGGAAGTTCTTTCCATATCCGAAGAAGCTTTCAAGATGAAATTGAAAGACGTCTTGGATAATCCCCCTACCGGATTCTCTACCTGGAACGGTAAGAGATTCGCGATCATCCACGAGGCCCCTCCAGCCGAGATCGTGAAGAGGATAAAGGCCCTGCAACTTGGAGAAGTCATCTTCGCGACGAGCACGCCCACTTCGTTGAATTGGAAACTCGAAAGATTGCTCAAAGAGCTCGAGGAGGAGGACGAGTACTTCAGCTCCCGTTGACGAAGCTCCTTATCTCCTCGACGCTCTTCCCCTCAAGTCCCAAACTCTTCACGGTCCTTCCCTCTCTCCAGAAATCCCTCTTCATCATTACCGAAGCTATGTGGATTATCGCGTCTATCGTCGGGGTCTCTATACCGAGCATCTTTCCAAAAGAGGATATCGGAACGAGACTCATAGGAACGTCCTCGAGGATGTACCGGTTCGCTATGCTGGGTGGTGCCATTATCCCCTGGTAGCCGGGGTTGTTGTGTATGGCGTCGTGAAGGTCCTCTCCCTGAACGTCGTAGGCGTAGTTGAGCCATTCCTTGGCGGTCATCGGCTCTTCACCGAGAGCCTCCATCACCTCGCAACGCTCGGCGTCTATCTTCTCCAGGACCCTCGCGACCGACGGTGTTATCCCCTCGAGGTAGAATTCGAACTTTCCGGCGGTCGATTCGATCCTCCCCGCGTTCAGCAACAGAACGGCCGGGTGGAAGACCGCTCCTATGTTGTTGAAGGAGGTGTATATGACGTTGTCGACTGTTTCGAATTCGGGCATGACCTTCAAAAGGGTTTCCTCGAGAACAGGGTTCTTCGTCGCCGGAAGAGCTGAAACCGGAACTGCGTTCTTTATCCTGAAGATCCTGACAACCCCCGGGTTGGTGAGGCGCGACGCGAAGATGAAGGTCTGAGCCTCCGCGACCGTGACATCGGCTTTTACGCCTTCCTCCTCGAGCGTTCTCAAAAACTCGATCGCCCCACCGGTTCTTCCGGGGTTGAGGACTACGACCTGCCCATCTTCTATGTGTGGAGCCATCTTCCTGGCGACATCCTTGTGCGCGAAAGCCGGAACCGCGACCATAACGAGCTTTCTCCCCTTTATGGCCTCTCCTATGTCCGTGGTCGCGAAGTCTATCTCTGCTGTTCCCTGAACTTCTCCCTCGAGCCTTATGTGGCGGGTTTTTATTATCGCAGCTATTCTCTTCTTCGATCGGTTGTAGAGGGAAACGCTGTAGCCTTTGAGTGCGAGGTACGCCGCAAGAGCCTGACCGCCGTTCCCGGCGCCCACGACCGCTATCTTCATATTCTCCACCCCTTCAAAGGAGGATTATCTTCTGACGGTTTTTCTCGATCCCCTTCGTCACGTTCTTGGTGTCGTAGACGAAGGGGGCGTGATCAACGATGAACTGGTAATCCACACCCTTTGTGTGGGCCGTCGTTATGATCACTCCATCCATCGATTCCAGAAGATCAGCAGTCAGCTCCACCCTCTCGTATCTCTTTCCCCCGTGTTCAAAGGATTCTATTAGAGGGTCGTAGTACAGAACGACGGCCTTCTTCTTTTCGAGGTTCTCTATGACCTTGAGGGCCGGGGATTCGCGAAGGTCGGCAACATCCCCTTTGTACGTGACACCGAGGACCAGGATCTTTGAACCCTTGAGAGGCTTTCCATGCTCGTTCAGGATATCCTGGAGGCGCTGAACAACGTACTCTGGCATGTAATCGTTTATTTCGCCCGCAAGCTCTATCAGCCGTGTGTGCCAGTCGTATTCGCGCGCTTTGTAGGTGAGGTAATACGGATCTATCGGGATGCAGTGCCCGCCGACTCCCGGGCCTGGGTAGAAGGGCATAAAGCCAAAAGGCTTAGTGGCCGCCGCCTCGATCACTTCCCATATGTTTATCCCCATCCGAGAGGCGACTATTGCCATCTCGTTTATGAGGGCTATGTTCACTATCCTGAAGGTGTTTTCCAAGATTTTGGTCATCTCGGCGGCTTTCGGAGATGAGACCACATGAACGGGAGCCTCCAGAACGTTTTCGTAGAGCGCCTTTGCGTGCCTGGTGCATTCGGGTGTGACCCCACCGACGACCTTTGGAGTGTTTTTCGTCTTGAAGCGCTTGTTCCCGGGATCCACCCTTTCGGGACTGAAGGCGAGAAAGAAATCTTTGCCGACCTTCAAACCGCTCTCCTCCAAGATTGGAAGCACCACCTCTTCCGTGGTTCCAGGGTAGGTGGTGCTCTCGAGAACTACGAGCATCTGTGGATGCATGCGCCTCGCTATCTCCTTGGCTGTGTTGATAACGTAAGTCAGATCGGGAACCTTGTGAACGTCTATGGGAGTTGGAACGCATATCGCCACGACGTCGCACTCGGATATCCTGTCAAAGTCACTCGTTGCCGAGAGTTTTCCCCTCTTCACGAGGTCCGCGAGCTCTTCGTCCACCACGTCTCCGATGTAGTTTACACCTTTGTTCACCATTTCGACTTTCCTTTCCTGAATGTCGAATCCGAGGACGGTGTATCCCGCCTTGGCCTTTTCAACGGCCAGTGGAAGCCCAACGTATCCGAGTCCCATAACGCACACCTTGGCTTTTTTCTGAACGATTTTCTCGTACAGCGTC
>CAYZOD010000066.1:0-3261 GCA_964480165.1 uncultured archaeon | reverse complement strand
AGCCACAACGTCTGCTATTTCATTCGCAGTGTCCATGGCGATTGTTTTGTGCGTACTGTTATACATGCATACATTATGGATCTACGCCTTATTAACCCTTCTCCTTTTTATACTCCCCCAAACAGAAATAGAAATATGTCCGAATCCGTGGCTTCTGTCCTTCGTGAGATCAATTTACGACTGGAGCGCATAGAATACGCTCTAATACCTCCCGAACGCGTTGATCCAGAGGAAGCGGAGGAGTTGAACGCACTATATGAGGACGCCCGCTCTGGCAATGTTGTTTCCTGGAGGGATCTCAAACGTGGCGAGTAGTTCTCGGCAACCGCGCCAAAAAGCAGTACATGTCCCTTCCTTCCAAACTCCGACAGAGAGTTGATCGGCTTTTTGAGGTTCTTGAACTGAATCCCTGGCCTGCTAGGTCCTACGACCTCCGCCGCCTTGAGGGCGTTTCCTTTGATGGGTATCGGGTTCGTATTGGGAGTTTCCGCGTCGTCTATGCCGTTGATCAGGAAAACAAGGTGGTTATCATTCTGAAAGTAGAGAAACGAGCATCAGCTTACAGAGACCTTTAACCCTTCTCCTTTTTATACTCCCTTAAACAGAAACGGTCCCAATAGGTCAGTAGTATCATCGTGATACTCAGATTATTAAATGTGGCAGTTATCGTCTCTCGAATTCGTCTGGTGTGGTAATTTTTTAGCTTCTTTATTCGCTCAAGAGACAGTAAATCCGTGTCATACGTCAGTAGGGCATCCATTCCATAGTATACTCCCGTTGCGAGAATTATCGCATCGTTTGGCAGCAGTGCGAATCGATCAATATATCCTCTTGCAATCTTGGTGACGTCCGCGCTGACAGGAATGTAATCGAGTACGTAGTCGAAGAGATCATACGCGATTCTGAGTGCTCGCCTTGTCTTGTCAGGTAGTTCTCGCATTCTTTTAAGTTCGTACGGGCTTTTTCCGGTTGTCGCCCGGATTATTGTGTATGTGACTTCGCTGGCTACAATGTCATTGTACGTGGCGACATGTTTTGCGATAATTTCACTAACGTTGCTCGTACCTTCTAGGTGCTTGATCACCACGTTGGAGTCAAGAATTACTGTCCCCATTCCTCATCTACCTTATCTAGCACTTTGCTCAGCGGAAATCCCTTCAGCGCGCCGAATGATTTCTCAGCGACTCTGTATTTGTCGATCCGCTTCTCCACAGCCCTCTCCACCACTTCCTTCGGCACCCCCTCAGGCACCTTCACCACAATCTCCACATCTCCCATGATAATAATTCGCGTCGACCCCCTTTTATACTCCCCCAGACAGAAAAACTCCTACAGATCCCTATAAACTCTGGACCGCTTATCTATCTTCAGTATTACTACGTGTTCTTTTTCAGGGTATACTGCATAGACAACACGAAACTGCCCGAGCCGGATCCTATATGTTCTGTCAGCCCCGGCAATCTTCTTGATATCGTATCTCCTTGGAAATGCAGATTTCCTCAAATATTCAACGAGTTCTCTTATTTTCTCCTTTGTCTTTCCGTCAAGTTTTTTGTACGCCTTTGCTGCAGAGTTCGTAAAGAATACCTTCACTCCAGCACCTCTTCGGCGGGAACGATCTTGCCCTCTTCTACCTCTTTCAGGAGTTTCTTTATCTCCTCGAGCTCCGATTTGTCAATCTCCTCAATTCCCATGAGGTAGTCCAGCTTCTGATCGATTACCTTTAGCATACCCTCGACATATGCCATATTTGCAATTGATAGAAACCCCTTCTTAACCCTTCTCCTTTTTATACTCCCTCAAACAGAACCCCTGTCAGGTCAGCGCAGCAACGAGTTTATCGAAGGTAACGGTGAGCGGGTGGGCGACGATGACGAGGGTCATGGGCTGCTCTTCCCTCCTTCCTCTATTTAGAGCAAATCATCCGGCTTTACAATCTGCACGGGCACGTTTCTCAACCTTAGCATATCTGTATCGTACGTGGCGATATACTCAATCTCATACTCCTCCGCCGTGGCCAGTATTAGCGCGTCATTTGGCAACAGGTGAAAGCTTACAGAATACCCTGTTGCCCTTTCGACGATTTCCTGTGTTATGATAACGTACGTCAGGTGCCTCTTGAAGAATCTCCTCACTGCAAGTATGATGTCCCTCGCCTCCGCAATCGTCTCCGGGTTCTTCTTAATGTCATACGGTCTCTTGCCCGTTACGTGCCTTATCGCACTGTAGAGGACCTCGCTGAAGATAATATCATTGTAGTATACCTCGTGTTCCGCAAACAGGCGCCCGATGTCTCTGTTTCCCTCAAGATACTTCAGGATAACATTAGAGTCGGCTAGAATTCTCCCCATTCATTCTCTACCTCTTGGAGGGTTTTCTCAACTTCCATTCCCTTCAGTATCCCAGCGTATCTTTCGATTTCCTTTATTCTCTCTATCTCCCGCTTTACAGCCCTCTCCACCACTTCCTTCGGCACCCCCTCAGGCACCTTCACCACAATCTCCACATCTCCCATGATAATAATTCACATCGATCTCCTTTTTATACTCCCTCAAACAGAAATAGAGATTCAGAGCAGTTCCAGCGCCTCCCTCAGGGTGAGTACCTTCACCTTTCCTCTCACCGCTTCTATCACCCTCTTATCCCCCGTCAGAAGAGGAACGTCCAGTGCCATCGCCAGGGCCACATACGGTGCGTCTTCGGGATCACCAGATATCCTTTTCGCCTCCGCAAGATACTCCTCAAACATCTTCTCCGGTACTGTTGTTGTCTGGTCTTTAATGATCTTTACCGCTTTTTCAAGTGATTCTTCATCTATCCTGCTCAATTTCTTCAGTTTTGGCATTAGCGCGTCGAACTCTTCCCAGAAGTATTCGGGCACGATAAACGTGAACGTTCTGAATATGCGATTGAGAGAAAATAGCCTGTGTGCAGATCCCTTAGAATAGAGCGCGGAGAAGACGATGTTGTAGTCGATGACTATCTGTATTTATATCACCCCATATCTCTTTGCAAGATTCTTTTTTGCTTCTTCCGCCAGCGCTATCGCATCTTCCTTGGATAGCTTGCTTTTTGCTATAATACGCTCGAATTCCATTGCTTCCCGCACTCTTTTCTCAAATTCTCTTGCCGTGTCTATGGCAACCACCGTTCCAACCCTCTTTGCAATCTTTTTATCGAACCCTTCAGGCACCCTCACCTTCACCACAATCTCCACATCTCCCATGTATAGAATTAGCCCCTCGGATCTATTAACCCTTC
>CAYZOD010000065.1:0-3265 GCA_964480165.1 uncultured archaeon | reverse complement strand
GTCCTCACGTTCCAGTTGCAGGCCCCCGTGGACGACGAGTTCGCACGGTTCATGGCAGGGTACCTAGATGGTGAGATCGCCCTGAGCATCCCGCACCGAGATAGATTTGATAGCAGGGACCCGCTGCACGTACTGGTCGCTTCGAGGATCGTTCACGACATGGACCTTGCGAGGGCGTGCGAATTCATATGGGAGATGGAGGGGTGGACGCATGACGAGGGACGTTGATGAAGAAACCGTTCGGCGGATGCTCGACGCACTGGAACGAACGGCTCGCGCGATGAGGAGAAGGGACGACATTAGAGCGGTGGATCTCTTCGTGGATCACCTGAAAGCCATGCGCGCAGCTCTCATGCTCGGCCCGAATCGCCTGGCCGAATACCTGAACCATCTGGAAAGCGGTGTAAAAGAGGTGAGTTGAATGGGTAGTGGAAAAACGTGGGAAGACGTTATCGTGAGCATTGCGAAGACATTGGAGAGGATTGCCGCGTTTGAAAGCAGTAGAAACGCGCAGAACTGCCGTGATGACCTAGCAAGGGCAGAGCAGAAGCTGAAGAGAGTGCTGGATATCGCAGAGGGCATAAAGCATCTCAAGGAGAACGGACCATGGACTCCTGACAAGGTCGAAGCGCTCCTTGCAGTGGAGGCAGTCCTATGATGCGATTCGAAACGTGGTGGGGCAAGGTGCTGGCCCGTGCGGAAGAGTTCAGCCAGTTGGACGGTGGGCCATTGCACAAGCTCCTTTCATTTTTCGCACGTGCAACGGTAGACCGCAGCATGGAAGTTGTGGAAAAGTTTGAACTGGACACGACGAAGACGCCGTGGGCCCTCCGCCTGAAGGACAGCATAGTCCTTGAGAAACACTGCAGGGGCGGAAACGACCAGATTCCAGAGATTGAATGCCACTCCTTCGCCGTGATTCCTCGGCTGACGATTGCCCTGGAGCCGGACGAGGTCGCCCTGGCAATACACTCGCTATACACGGGGACGGACGTTCCAGACCTGAGCGGGGTGAAGCCGAGCACGACCCGGCTGCAGGACTGGTTCCTGTTCGCGGCGATTGCGGAGTACCCGCGGTTCCGAAGTGCCGTGGTGGATGCGTGGGGTAAAGACAGCAGAGCGGAGGTGAGCGAAAATGTGGATCGTGGAGCACGATAGTGGGATAGATGAGAAGGATCTCACTGCAATTGACCGTGCAGCGTACAAGTTGGACGGGTTCGCAGACCTGACAGCGCTCTGGGCAAGAATTCCGGTGTTCGCCGTGAGCGATAATACAATCAGGGGGTTCTGCAAAGGGTGCCCAGTGGCGAGACCGCCCAGAGAAACGGCCTTGATCTCAAGGGATAGCGTTGATAAATACACCGAACTGGTCAGCCCAGAGGATCTCACGGACGTTAAGGATCTGCGCGCACTTGCGTGCACCGATGTGCTGGGCTGCTACGCGAGGGGAAAGGACGTTGAAAAGGAGTTTGGCGCCGAGGAGGCGATACTGCTGAACGTTAGTGAGATCCTGCGCTTCGGGGAATGCAGGACAGAGATATACCACAGGCACCTGCCGGAACTCGGGCTAGAGGCGAGAGTGTGGGTAAGGGAACGGAGGGCAAGGGAACAGGATCCATTCAGCCTGCCGTCCGGGCGGATAATACAGCACTGGGGAGACGTGATCGAAACGTACACCGCCGTGTTGAGACACGAACTCACGCACGCGTGGATGAGCATTCCAGGGCGGGAAGATGCGAAATGGGAGCGGCTGGTGGAAGAATCAGTGGCTGACGCGGTGGGTTTCCTCTGTCTCGGGGAGACGTGCAAATACGGCGCTGTGGCACGAATCCGCGCGCCAGGATGGGTGGCCCAGACCGTAAACACAGACAACCGCCTACGAATTAGAACCGCGCCTCCGGTGGTAATACGCAGACCAAGGGACGACGTGATGCGGGCAGCGGTGCGCAACCTCGCCATGTCCTGGTGGGAATACAAGAAGTATGGGAATTCCAGAACGAACCCGCACCTCACGGAGGAGGCGTGGAGGGGCATCGCGGCAGAGATCATTCGGAGGTGGCCAGATTGGCTGTGAAGGATTTCCGAGTAGGCAGGGCAGAGCTCACGGTGCTTGGGCTGTTTGCCCTAGTGTTGTTGCTCTGGATCGCCGCGCTGCGATGGGACGCGAATCACGGGGGAGGGCTAGTCCGGTTCGTCAAGGATCTCCTCTCTCTCACGCCGTGGGGGTAAAGCAGGGCAAACGCCACAAATAAAAACCACAAAAACAAGATATGGCTGTGATAGTAGTCGGCGCGCTTGGAAGGGGCATCGGATCCGAGTCGCCCCTCGCGCAAGTGGTGGAGACATACGATGCAAAGAAAGTATATGTGGTTGTAACAAAAGAATCCCTTACTCGCATGAAGGACTTTGCGGCGTATTTGGGAACAAAGTATGAGAGGATAGAAGTGATCCCTGTGGTAATATCCAGCGCAGATGACCCCATTACGACGTTGGAAGAGATTGAGCGAATATGTCCCTTTGCAGACATAGTAGACATCACTGCGGGAACGAAGGCAATGGCTGCTGCTCTCTTCGCATTCGCCATGAAGATCGGTGCAAAAGTAACTTATGTGACGGGAGCGCGAGACGTCACAACTGGCCGCGTGATTAGCGGGACAGAGGAGGTGCAAGAGTTTGATATTGCCAGCGTGGCTGAGAGAATATGCCACGACAAGCGAGATCGCTGAAGAGTATGGCATTCCAGAATCGCTCCGCGGATGGAACTTACAGCCGGGAATTGACTATCTCAATTACCTTCCCACAGGGATCGCACTTACGGACTGTCCAAGTGGACGGATCGCATATTTGCACCTTACGGGCCGCATCGCATACAAGGCAACCCTTTGGTCAGCACGTGGCAACATAATCCATGAGATAATGCACCAGCAGTACCTGAAAGTATTCGGTAGCCCGGATAGGACCGTGGAAGAGATCATATACGAAGAGGCGCGTCGATCTGGGATTGATGCGCACAGATTGGCCAGCCTGTGCAACTATCATGCACTATCCATCATGTTTGACAATTTTTTCAAAAAACTAAAAGAATCTGGTCTGGTTGTGCGCTCAGAGGTGGAGCTAGATGGGAAGAGCATCGGGATGTCTGCGATACGCGCAGATCTTATCGTTCAAAACCCGCCAGTAATTCTTGACTTGAAGACGCACAAACAGAGGGGACGATCGATACGGCGACACTATCTCCAGATTACAGCGTATGCCCTTGCGTATG
>CAYZOD010000064.1:0-3326 GCA_964480165.1 uncultured archaeon | reverse complement strand
GAAAAAAAGTTGAAAGGATTTCACGAAGAAGGATTTGAAAAAAGAAAAAAAATATGGATTTGACTACGTGAAACAAACTGGAATAGCCCATGAATGGTTGAGTTTCTACGAGGGTTTTGATCCTGAATATTATTATGGGTATTTCGCGGGGGCCACAAAACGGTTTTCACAGGGGCTCGTGCTCTTTATCTCGCGCAACATATACGACAACAAGTTTTACGTTATCGGGTTTTATGGAGATGGCGAATACAAAAAGGATGGCTTCAAAGTTGCCGACCGAATCCCAAAAGAATTCAAGGACGAGAAATACACAGCAGTTTTGAGGGCAAAAAAGAAGCATTCGGCGGTGTTCTTGGAAGAAGCGTATATCTCAATAACTGCCGAAGAATTGGGTATCAAAAGATTCGGCCAAAACAAAGTGCTGTACATCGGCGACAACGAAAATGTAAAGCCAGAAACCATACGCGATATTCTGCAAAAGGCAAAGCAGGCCCACGAAGATTTACTTAATAGAGACAGCATATCGGACGACAAAAAGCGAGAAGCAAAAAGCATAATTGAGAAAATTTTATGGGTGCTGACCACGTATTTCAACGCGGATTATGGCAGCGCTACACTCAACACATACTTCAAATCTGTGGGATACTATTTCCCAGAGCACGTTGTCGCCCAATTTTACACTGCCCTTAAAACAAAGGGATTCGTAATCTTATCTGGGCTTACAGGGACAGGTAAAACAAAAATCGTGCAAAAACTTGCTGAACTCCTGAAAAATTCAAAAGAAGTGTTCCTTTTCCTGCCAGTGCGCC
Organism: uncultured archaeon; assembly: GCA_964480165.1. GTDB lineage: Archaea > Iainarchaeota > Iainarchaeia > JAADDC01 > JAADDC01 > SZUA-1452. Next base: position 2,517 of record CAYZOD010000064.1, on the reverse strand, counting down.
CAGACTGGAGGGATTCGAAACCACTGCTAGGATATTATAATCCCTTGACGAACCAATACCACAAAACAAAACTCATAGATTTCATTATTGCTGCAATAGACGACTATGAGCAAAACAGGGAAAACGCTACCCCTTACATCGTTTTACTCGACGAGATGAACTTGGCCCACGTAGAATATTACTTTGCAGACTTCCTAAGCGTACTAGAAAGCGGTAGAGACGAAAACGGCTACACAAAGGAAAGTATAAAGCTCCACGATTCAGATAACACAGATGTGCCAAAAGAGCTGCGACTTCCGCCAAATATATACATCATCGGCACAGTAAACATGGATGAAACTACGCACTCTCTGAGCCCAAAAGTACTAGACAGAGCATTCACAATAGAATTTCACGACGTTGATATCGAAAATTACCCTCCAATATGCCTGGAACTCTCGAGTGATGAAATAGAGCGTCTCAAAATGCGCGTTCTCAAAGATCTGAGCCGTGAGGGAAAATTTTTGAACACATTTAAGAACGAGGACATCCGAGACGCACTAAATATGTTAAAAACTGTGGAAAACGGCAAGTATTGGGAAATACTCAGACGCCTCGGCGATAGCCTAGAACCATACGACCTCCACTTCGGCTACAGGGTAATTGACGAAATTGCGCTGTTCTTCCAGAACGCTAGAGAAAGCGCAAACAAAGGCATAGTTGAATTCGCAGATGACGATGAAATATTCGACTTAGCAGTACTTATGAAGGTCCTTCCAAAATTCCACGGAAATAGAAAGCGTCTTGAAAGGCCGCTACTTCTAGTTCTCTTGTTCGCAAAAGACGGAAACACATACAATATAGATGCGAATAAGGATGCCGATGAATTGTTCAGAGAGGTGTTCGGAGACACGCAAGGTTTCAACAAAGCCGAAATCGTCGCAAGAGAGATTCAAAGAGCACCAAACAAGTACAAATTCAGACACACCGCCAAAAAGGCGCTTCGCATGCTCCGCCAGCTATACGAGATTGGATTTGCAAGCTTCAACTAACAAACCACAAAAACAGCAATAAAAAGAGGAAAAAGCGCCCACCAAGGGCGAGGTCAGTGCTTGGTCCTGACCGTCGTGTAGGGCAGGATCTCCTCGAAGTAGTTCTCCGAGGTGAAGAGGGTCATCCTGCAGCAGTAGCGCTTGATGCCCAGGTCCTCGAAGACCTTCTCGGGATCCTCGCCCTTCGCGACGCGCTCCTTGAACTCCCTGTATATACGACCGCCAAGGGGCTTGCCGCAGGTAAAGCAACGAACGGGGGGAAGCATGGCGGTCACCTGTAGGACGTCTGCTTCTTCGCACGCGCCTTGCGGCCCAGTGGCTTCTTGGGCTCGACGCGGCGGACGTCGTCGACCAGGAGCGTCCTGTCATACTGCATGTAGATATCCCTGAGGTCCTCGTTTATCTGGACAAGACCCTTGGCAATGGCCCCACGGATCGCAACCGCCTGACCCATGAAGCCACCGCCCTGAACGTTCACGTAAATATCCACCTTCTTCGCAAGGTCCCCTGCGAGGACCAGTGGCTCCTCGATGATCATCCTGAGGTATTTGTTCTGCGTGTATGCGTCAAGGGCGTAACCGTTGATGCGAAGTGCTCCGGAACCTGGGTAGTGAATAGCAGCACGTGCGACGGCGCGCTTCTTCTTGGCCTTGGTGTTGATCACCTGCTTCTTCTTTCTGGCCATTTTACCAACCTCCGAGACGCTTGGCTAGGTCGCCAAGGCGCACATAGGTCCTCGGCAGCTTGAAATCCAGGCGAACAGCCTCAATATCCTTGACCTCGTCGGGCACACCGCGCCAGACACGGAGGCGGCGGAACGCCTCGCGGCCACGCTTCCTCCAGCGCGGGAGCATTCCACGGACAGCGCGGCGGAAGATGCCCGTAACGGTTCTGGGATACTTGGGCTTGTTCTTTATGGGGTTCCTGTGCGTTTTAAGGTCCAGACGCGCCTTGTAACGCTCATATATCGCGTCCGGGTCACCGGATATGACGATCTTCTCTGCGTTAACCACAACAACCGTCTCGCCCTTGAGCAACTGCTTGGCCACGTAGGACGCGAGACGGCCCATGGGTGCATCCGTTCCGTCGATCACGATCATGACGCTCCCCTCACTTCATTATCTTGACGCCGCTGCCCTTCGGGTTTTCCTGGAGGAGTTCGCGGATCCCGATGGCACGACCGCCGGCGTTCTCGATCTTTGCCTTCGCAGAGGCAGAGAACGCCCAGGCAGCGACGGTTACCTTTTTGTCGATCTTACCGAGGCCAAGGACCTTTCCGGGAACGACTATGACGTCCCCGTCCTTGGCGTACTTGTTTATCCTGCCGACGTTAACGTGAACGCGCTTGCGAGTGGCGCGGGAGAGTTCGTAGGCAACGTCTGCCCATATAGGTGCGTCCTCCTTGCGGGAGGTCTTCTCGAGGGTAACGATGAGCTCCCTGAGGACTACATTCGTTGGTCCTGTGCGCTTCATGCCTTCTCACCTT
>CAYZOD010000063.1:0-3358 GCA_964480165.1 uncultured archaeon | reverse complement strand
GTGATAACTATGATAGAGTACTTAGTGAAGCGAACGGGCAAGATTCACAAGAAAAAGGAAGGATTCCTTAAATCAAAGAGTGCTGAAGTTATCATTGCGGACGAGATCGATCACACACACACACTCAGCACACATGTAGGTAAGCTAAAGAGTGTGATCCGGGAACGATACGGCAGGCTCCCGGGCAGGCTGAAGGAAGAAGAGGAAGTGAGTAGGGCGCTCTCAAAAGCAATAACACACACACACGATCACTTTTCGCTTTCAAAAAGATACGGGCACATCCACCAGAGCAAGAAGGATGCCCAAAAGTGGAATATTCTGTTCCAGCTCCTAACGGTTTTGCCCGCAGTAAAGTACAAGAGAACTAATCTGAAAGATGTGGGAAAGAGAACTGAGCGCATCCTTCAGGCACTGGAAGAAGAGCACGGGGAACCCGTGTTCTACTACAGAATGGAAGACGATGTGCCGCGCAGGAAATACATCGTTCTACCGCCCTATGATCCAAGAGAGGGAAAGCTGCTCCCTCCCTTTGAAAAACTCAAGAAAGATCCCGAATTCCGGAAGAAGTTCATAGACATCTTTCTGGAAGCCCACGAGATGCCAAAAAGCAGATACGGCGAGAAGATGGAGAAGTACCTCCAGCTCGCTATGGATGCAGCAGAAGAGGTCGCGGAATTCCTTGGAGAAGACGGTAAGGCATTAGTAAAACCGGAGGAACTTGCCCGGCTCGAGAAACTGACGAGATATCTAGACACACTGATGCGAGAAGAATTCTACCTGCGCCCAGTAGAGAAGAGGGAAGAACAGAAACAAGCAGCACCTGCGGCGAGGCAGGCGCAGGTGCTGCCGAAGAAACCAAAATTCCCCGAAGCGAAGAAGGCAGTTGAGGAGGAGCTCAGAAAGGCAGGAGTGCCGGAGCAGCAGATAAAGGTTGTTGCTCCGCGGCTGGCGACGGCTGTCTGGTTAGACAAGTGGTTCGAAAACGCTGCAAAGTCCTACACGTACAAGAAGCTGGGTGGCGTGCCCCTTGACGAAATAAAGAACCTGAGGAACATGATACTGGCGAAGAAGCACCTTGCAGAGGTGGCAGCAAAGATCATGGAAGAACATTGGACAAGGGGGAACCACGTGCAGATCACAGAGGAGCACGTGAATCCAAAGCTACTTCCGCTGGTAAGGGAGCACGCACAGGGAATGTTCGAAGATCTGGAGAACATAAGAAAGCAGGTAAAGGAAGGAAAGATGAGCGTAGAGGAAGCAATAAACCTGATGAACGTGGAAAGGAACCTGCTGGACATGGCTCACGAGCACGTGGAGCGGCTGATGGGTAGTCCGGAGCACCTGGCAAAGAACCCGAGGCCGCTCGGCCCAGAGGACGAGTACGTGATACGGCTACCGGGAATCATAGAAACGCACAGGAAGCTGAAGCCGCACTTGGAGAAGGCAAGGCCAGTAATACTGAAGAAGAAGTGAGAAAGCATCAACCCTCGAGGACGTCGTTGCAACCAGCGACGAGAACAACATCAACGACCTTCATATTTTCATTTATTGTTGGGGGAGTATAAAAAGGAGAAGGGTTAAGAGAGGGGAGGAGTTAAATAGTAGTGGGGGTAGAAGATGGAAGATGTTGTCACGGTGGAGGTGCCAATACCAAAGGAACTCGTGGAGATTGCCAAGAGTAGGGGAGTTTCCGCCGAACGGCTGGCTGCCGCGGCCCAGAAGCTGCTCATCACAGAAGTAGTTGCCATGGAATCCAAGCTCAGCATGAAAGATGCCCTGAATCTTGGTAAAAAGGTGAACGAAGGCCTATGGAAGACGTTGCAATAGTTGTGGATTCCAACGTAGTATTTGCTGCGCTTATAAGGGAGATGGGACTTAACAGGTATGTAGTAACCGTAATCCCTACAATCATCCCATTCCACTACCCAAAGGGGCTCAAGATAGAGATAGTAAGACACGTGAAGGAACTGTCCCGGAAGAGTAAAAAATCCGTGGGCGAGGTGCTTGCGGCGCTCAGAGCGATTCTAGAGGGGATGTCCGAGGTAGAAATTCCAAAAGCATTGCTACAGACTTCCGTGGAGTACGTGAAAGATGTAAGTGATGCCCCGTTTGTTGCCGCTGCCCTGCTTCTGAAAGAGAAGTATGAGAATGTGATAATTCTAACCTGGAACACAAAAGACTACCGCGAAGAACGTCTATGGGAAAGGGGCGTTGCGGTGAGCACGCCAGAGGAGTTTATGCAAGCATTAAAACTGAGGTACAGGCGAAGTGAAACTGTGAAGACGATCAAAACGAGTGGGAGAATACTACGTATAAACAAAACACTGTTGTCAGTGTGGGGAGAAGACAAAGAATGAAATATACGAACGGGTCTTTTGCTTTGTGGACGCGACAGTTTTTGTCAGCGATCTCAAGAAAGGATAATGCATGTGAATTCTTCGATCGCCCTGTTGCAGCGCTGACCCGACAGGAGTTCTGTTTGGGGGAGTATAAAAAGGAGAAGGGTGGTGAATAGTATTATGGAGTATGCTGTAACAGAAGGTGAAGGCAGGGGGATTCGAGAAGCGGTTCCGAACCTACAGAAGATAATGGCAAATGCTCTGCAACTCCGGCTCAAAGCATTAAAGGGAAAGATGGGAAAAATACCGAGAAAAAAGGCAGATTGGAGGGAACTGCGTGAATACCTCGACGAGTACAGGGATATTCGTGGACTCTAGCGTGCTGCTGAACGTCCTGTACGAAACGGAACTCACCAGATTTGCAGAAAACGTATTGAACGGAAGGGAGATACTCGTAACGTCCGAAACAGTACTGGACGAGTGCGTATACGTTCATCTTAGGAAAATGGCTGCAGAAGAAGGCGTACGAAATATTTACGACCTAAGAAAAACAGTAAAGACAGAAACTGGGAAGAATCTCCTTTGTAGAGCGGTTGACGAAGCATTGGAACTCGTTGGGAGCTATGAAATCCTCGTGCTAAGAGATCCGGAAATTTACGCTGTTCTCAGCACTGCAAAGGAGTACGGGCTCCTGCCACACGATGCAAAGATTGCTGCCACGATTCTGAGCAATGGTATAAGAAAAATTGCTACGTTTGACAGGGACTTCTCAAACATTCCGGGTATTGAACCCCTGCCTGAAGATTACTGGGAAAACAAACTGCAGAGCACATAAACGGGCATAATTAGCAACCGATGCCATCACAACCAGAAAGAACAACATCAACGACCTTCATGTTTTCATTTATTGTTGGGGGAGTATAAAAAGGAGAAGGGTTAAAGATGGGTGCAGGCAATATTGTAATATGAATAATGATGAGATCGTGGTGGCGCGGGAAGAGTTTGCCAAGATCGTTCAG
>CAYZOD010000062.1:0-3358 GCA_964480165.1 uncultured archaeon | reverse complement strand
AAGGCGGCTATCCTTCCGTGCTCTATAGCGTGCTTTGCAACGGCGGATGCAAGGTGAGTCTTTCCAACGCCGTATCCGCCAAGAAGAATAAGATTCGATCCTCTCATGTAAGCCTGCTGCTCTGCAAACTTTTTGGCGGTGTCATACGCTATTACTAAATCCTCTGTAAGCTTCTCAAAGTTATGAAAGCCCTTGTCCCAAAATCTGCGTGGAAGACTTGCTGTTATCTTGCTCTGCAGTTCTATTTGCTTTCGCCAGCTTTGGTATAATGGGCAATAGAAGGCACGCTCAAGTCCGCCCTGGGCTTTGTATAAAATGATACCACCATTTGGGCACTTATCAGGCCCCGGGCATTTTTCCTTGCACCTTTCAAACGCTCTTTCTTGCGATAAGGTCATAGATGCTGAACGGGCTCGGCTTGACAGCTGGATTTTTAAACCTCTCATTCTTTCCCCTCCCCTTCTGCTTTAGTTTTGAAAGCGCTTTAGTTTTGAAAGCACTATTATTATTCTCTCTCTCTTTTTTATATATATAAGAGAGAGAGGGAGAAAGCGCTTCATTTTTTGAAGCGCTGCACTCTTCTTCGCTTGTAGACGGAAAATCTTCGTGCTTTAGTTTTGAAAGCGCTTTAGTTTTGAAAGCACCTGCCGCTTCAATTTTTGAAGCGCCGATGTCATCGTCAATTGAAAGCACATCTAAAAGCCCTCTATTCTCAAGCTCCTTAAAAGCCCTGCTCAAAGTAGCAGAGCTAAAATGAAGCCTTCTTTGAAGCTGCCGCCATGGCGCCATACCGTTTGCGGCGATATAGCAAAAAAGCACTATTGAGGACTTTGACAGAGGCTTCCTCTCATGCTCTTCAAAAAGAAAAGAGAGAGCGTCAAACTCTCTCACTGCTCGCTCCCTCCATTTTCCTTGCTATATAGCCTGACAGATCGGCTATGATAAGCTCTGCCGCTTGTGCCTCAAGCTCTTCAAGGGAATTAACCTTAAACTTCTCGCAAATAGCCCGCTCTATATCCTGCGGGTCTTTCTCAACAATCGTGCTATAAATGCCTATCAAATCCCTCAATTTATCCACCTGCTCCTTATCTGCAAGGAAAAGCTTTTCATCTGCGCTGTCTTCAACCTTCGCCTGCTCGCCGCCAAGCATCTTAAAAACAGGCTCAAACATCGAAGCGTCGGGATTTTCAAAAACCTTTCCCATGATCGTATTACTTCTGTCTTTCTCAACAAAAGCGAAGTGCCTGCCGTTCTTCTGTTCCATTCTTATAAGAATGTGCGGCTCATAAGGCGTGTCGCCCTCTGCCCTCATCCTCACTCCTGCCTTTACAAGCTCGCCGTCACGGAACTCATAAATAGTCCCAAGCCGCCCGCATATAAAAACATGCAAATCCAAAGACAGCAAACGATTGATGAATTTCCTATACGGCGCCTTAATCGCCCGCCAGTCTTGAAACTGTATCTCTCCCGCCTCTGCCCTTGCACGCTTTTTTGGATCCTTTGAGCGCTTTAGCATCTCAAGATAGCTCTCTTGTGCACTCTCCCAAAGGTGAGTAATGCTATCAACGATGAGAACATCGTAATTTTTAATCTCATCAGAAAACACAGCATCTAAAGCCGTCTTAAGTGAGCGTGTATGGAGCACATCAAAATCAAACATCTTTGAGTAAAAGTCCGTTCCGTGCTCTGTATCTATCACCGCCACCTTGCCCAAAGCCGCTCCTATCCGCAAAGCCGTGTAAGTCTTCCCCGATCCTGCTTCCCCATAAATCGCCACCTTCAAATATGCCTGCTGCCCTCTTGCCTTCTGGAACAACTTCATCACCTCCAAACAGAAGCTTATAAAAGCCTTCATCCTTCAAAGCCCGCTCAATTAAAACCTTTGACAGCAGCCTTTCCACTGCCTTCAGCCTCCCTCAAAAGCTGCTCAACACTCATATTCAAAGCCGCTGCTATCTTGCGCATGGTGCGAAGCGTAGGAGAAAGCTTTCCGTTCTCAATCATCCAAATCGTCGCAACAGAAAGCCCGCTCATCTCTGCAAGCTTTTGCATAGTCAAGCCCCGCCTTTCTCTAAGTTTTCTTAAGTCCATCATGCCACCTCCCTTGATAATTTCAGTATAATTATATCAGAATAATTACCTTATAGTCAACATTTAGCTATCAGAATTCTTATATTGCATTCAGTATTCTTAATATGGTATCCTAAAAGCGGAGGGAAAAGCATGGTAGGAGAGAGGATAAAAAAGCTCCGTGAAGAGCGTGGAATAACAAGGCAAAAATTAGCAGAAATAGTTGGAGTCTCAACGACATCGCTATACTACATAGAAAAAGGGATAAACATACCATCAAGCACGCTTGTAGCAAAAATAGCAGAGGCGTTAGGCGTAACAACCGACTACCTTTTGGGGCTCACAGACGATCCACGCCCAATAACAGAAAGAGCCGGAATGAAACCACTTAAAGGAAAAATAATCCCGGTATTTGACGGCGCCGCAGCCGGAAACGGCGGGAAATACCCTGACGGCTCAAGTCCCGTAGAATACATCCAGCTTCCAGAGGGTGTAATGGGCGAATTCGGTGTGAAAGTATACGGCGACTCCATGATGCCAGAAATAGTAGACGGCGACATAGTCGTAGTGGATCGGCGGCTTGAAATAAGAAACAACGACAGAGTAGTGGTGATCCTTGAAGATCCGCACTGCTTAGAACCCTGCGCAGTTGTAAAAATCTACAAAGAAGTCAACGGCTCAAAATACCTGATAAGCTTAAATCCAGCCTACCCGCCGATACTGCTAAAAGAAGTAAAATTCATAGCAAAAGTCGTATACATACTGAGAAAATATTAAAAGATAAAACCAAACAAAACGGCTCACAGAGCCGACTTTTTATTTTTCTGAAACTTTAGTATACTAATGTGTGGTATAAAAATGTAAACATGGAGGAAAGAAAAATGCGTGCCGCCGCTTATGCAAGATACTCAACTGACAAACAGAGCGAAATAAGCGTAGAAAGCCAACTTGAAGTAATACAAGAATACTGCCGCAGGAAAGGCTACGAAATAGTCAGCACATACATAGACAGGGCACAATCCGGCTACTACGACTCACGGGAAAACTTCCAAAAAATGATAGAAGACGCAAAAAAGAAAAAATTCGATGTGATAATAGTCTACAACTATTCCCGCTTTGCAAGAAAAGCCGCAGATGCGCTCCTTTACGCCTCAATGCTTGAAGAAAAAATAGGTGTAAAAATAGAATCTGCAACAGAACCCTTCGAAAACAACGCAGCCGGAAACTTTGCCCGCACCGTTCTCTTTGCAGCTGCGCAGCTACAGCGCGACATAGCAGCAGAAGACAC
>CAYZOD010000061.1:0-3434 GCA_964480165.1 uncultured archaeon | reverse complement strand
CATCGACGTTCCTGCAGAGGTAGCAATGGAACGAATATTAGGGCGAGCACATGGGAACGATGGACTTGTCCAAAAACTCGAGCAGTTAGAATTCCTCCGTTCTGTCCGCAAGAAATATTTGGAAATCGCAGAGAGTGAGGGGTTTGTGGTGGTAGACGGGAGGGGGTCACCGGAAGAGGTACACCAAAGGGTGCTTGAAGCGCTCAAGGATCATGGCTTGTAGCAGCGGAAGTCCTCGTCGATGGAGACACGCTGAATGGACACGAAGCTCTCTGCATTGGACTCGTCGGGCGTGGTCCACTTAAGGACGTCCGTCTGCGAAACGCTTAGGGGAATCATTGCAACAGATACGTTTTCGTCCACCATATAGAGAGAGTCAGGACACTTGAAGCCGGGGACGACGTTCCTCACGAATTCGGGGTTGCCGGAATCCGAACCCACGAGAACGAAGTAGGGGAGATCGTCAAACACTGCAAAGGGTGTGAAGTTCGACGCGCTGGAGAAGTATGCAATCACTTCGTTCAGTTCGGGAGAGATCGCAACGGCGGAGAGCACGCCATTAGACGTGAAGTACACCACGCCCTCCCTGCAAACGGGATAGGCATCTACCTCGATGTTTGCCTCATAGAAACGATCAGCACCGAGTTTTCCCCAAATCAGGCGGCGGTGGGCATCGATACCCACGGAGAGGTCATCGCACACATCTGTCGGGACCACTGCGGGGTTTGACCGGAGTTCAGAGGATGAAACGCCACCCTTCGTTGGAATGATGAGGTAGGGAGTCCGCCCAAAGGCAGCGACAAGGGATCCGTCGGGCAGGGAGTAGAGCGGGGAAAAGGAACAGTTCCTGCAGAAGTACACGCGAAGGGCAGGGTCCAGAACGTTCTTCTCGATGGAAACGTAAAGGATGCCGCGAGCCTCGATGTCTGCCCTGTCCGCCAGCGCAAGGGCATACGGGCCATTCACGAAGCGGGGATACGGAAGCGGGCGAAGATCCCATGAGAGAGACGCAGAGTAGAGAGGTACAAAGCTCCCATCATACGCAACAACCTCTAGACGGTTGCCTTCGGCGAAGAGGAAGAAGAGGCTATCCTTCCAGACCATTACGGAGGAAGGCAAGGGGGAGAGAATGTATGCGTCCTTCACCTCGCCGAAGGAATCCGTGAAAACGAGCGTCGCGGTGTTTGAATCGGCACGGGCGAGGAGAGCATAACCGTCATTGTATGGAACACCGCTTATATATGCCCCCGACGTATTCACGAGATACTGAGCGTAGTTCTGGGTGTGAGGGTTCCAATCAACGTTGCTCAGGAGAATTCCGGCAACTGCAAGGTATACGAGGGCCGTGAGAACGTAGAGAACGCCGCGGTCAATACCCTTCTTCTCCTCGCCCATGTAGAAACATACACTCAGAGATTTAAATCTTAACAGTGTTATAGAAGCATGGAACGCCAGATATTGATTGGAGGAGAGGCAGGTCAAGGCATAGCCAAGGCCGCCGAGATTCTGGGAAAGGCCTTCGTTCGCGAGGGCTTCTATGTGTTTAACTACAGGGACTACCCCTCGCTCATCCGCGGGGGCCACAACTTCAACGTTCTACGGATATCGGACGAGCCCGTCATGTCCCACGAGTTTGAGGGCCATGACATCGTCATTGCTCTGAACGACGACACCATCATAAAGCACGCCACAGAGATGAAGGAAAACGCCGTGGTCTTCGCGCCGAACAGGGTCAACGCGGAGAAAAAGATTTCCGTGGACACGGACGCGATCATAAAGGAACTCAACGTTCCGCGCATCATGGAGAACACGATCCTCATCGCAGCTGCGTGGAAGCGCTTCGGCATGCCCTTCGAGACGCTGGAGAAGACGATCCGCGAGGAGCTCAAGGGCAACGAGGCCGCTGTGATCGCCGCCAAAAAGGGCTACGACGCTGTGGATGCCGGACACGCCATTGACGTAAAGCCAGAGAAGAAGGCGAGATACTTCATCTCCGGCAGCCAGGCGGTGGCCCTCGGTGCAATCGCGGCTGGCATTGATCTATACATCGCATATCCCATGACGCCGGCCACACCAGTTCTGCACTACCTCGCCGCGCTCCAGACGAAGTATGACTATCAGGTCATCCAGTTGGAGAACGAGATAGCCGTGGCAAATGCGGCCCTCGGTGCATCCTACGCCGGCGCAATGACCATGGTTGGCACTTCTGGCGGTGGGTTCGCCCTCATGGGCGAGGCAATGTCCATGCAGGGCATGAGCGAGGTCCCTCTCGTGGCATACCTTGCCATGCGTAATGCACCCTCCACCGGCATTCCCACGTACACGGGCCAGGGAGACCTGAAGATGGCTGTAAATATTGGCCACGGTGAGTATCCCAAGGTGGTCGTCGCCCCCGGTGATCCGAGAGAGGCATTTGAGAGAACGATAGAGGCGTTCTACCTTGCATACAAGTACAGGGTTCTTTCAATCATCGTTTCGGACAAGCACCTCGCAGAATCGACGTACACGATTGACGGGTTCTCCCCACGGGTGAAGCCGGAGCGCTTCATTATTGACAACGTGCCCGCTGACTACAAGAGTTACGAGATAACGGAAACGGGCGTCTCTCCGCGAGCAGTCCCAGGCCAGGCGGACGTTCCCGTTCGCGCAACATCCTACGAGCATGACGAGTACGGATACACGAGAGAGGAGGGCGACTGGGCCATAAAGATGAACGACAAGCGCTTCAGAAAGGTGAAGTACATAGCGAAGGAGATTGACAGACTGGAACCCGTCAGCGTCTACGGCTCAGGAGACAAGGTAATCGTCTCGTGGGGGAGCACAAAGGGAGCGATTCTCGACGCGATAAAACATTTGGACGGCTGGAAATTCGTGCAGGTGTCATACATCGAGCCGTTCCCCGTGGAGCAGTTCATGGATGCGGTGAAGGATGCAGAGAGGATCGTACTCGTTGAAAACGACGTAACGGGCCTCCTCGGCGACATCATAGCCGAGAAGACGGGCATGATCATAGAGGAGAAGGTCCTCCGCTACGACGCGAGGCCCTTCACCCCCGAATACATCATAAGGAGGTTGTGAAGATGTGTGGCATGACCCCAAACGACCTGAACACGCCGGCGCCCATAACGTGGTGCCCGGGCTGTGGTAACTTCGGAATCCTCACGGCAAGCAAGATGGCAATAGCCGAACTCGTCAACGAAGGCTTTGCCGAGCACAAGGATTTCGTCATCACCGCGGACATCGGCTGTGGCGCCAAGATATACGACTACATCAACGTTAACGGCTTCTACGGACTCCATGGACGTGCAATACCCCCTGCCGTGGGCATAAAACTGGCAAACCCGGAACTAAAGGTGATCGCCTACGGTGGAGACGGGGGGCTTCTCAACGAGGGAATCTCACACCTGCTCCACGCGGCGCGCTACAATTCCGAC
>CAYZOD010000060.1:0-3486 GCA_964480165.1 uncultured archaeon | reverse complement strand
GGGGACACTCATCGGGACTGCGTTTGTGGAGCATTTGGACCACGAGACGATCAGAGAAGGATTGCAGAGAGTGAACGACGCTATTGCAAAACTTCACCCAAAAAAAGTAGATGTGCTCAAACACCCAATGGAATATGCGCGTACGGTTATGGAGCTCACCGAGATACCGCTAAGGCGACCCAACCTAACCGAGAGCCAGAAAAGGTTGCTAGCAGAGATAAGTGCTGCCGCAGCAATACGGATGAAAACTATTGCTATACTGCGCAACAGGAAGTAGTTTTTTAACGATGCCCCCACACTCTTCTTCTAGCAGGTTCTAGGTGATGATCATGGTGACAAAGAGATGCATCACGTGCGGGCGAGAGACAACGGACTACGTGTCCTTCAAGTGCCCCGTCTGTGAGGAGGAGATCGTGCGCTGCTCCACGTGCAGGGCAAGGGGCAACGCGTGGACCTGCCCGACATGCGGATACACTGACGGTTGAGGTGAAGTAAATGGGTACGGTTCTTGCTGTTTTCAAGATAATGCCAGAAGATATGGACTACTTTGACGAGATAAAGGCGAGGGTGAAGGACTCTCTTCCAGAAGGCGTGGAGCTCCAGGAGATGAGGGAGGAGCCCATCGCATTCGGCCTGAAGGCCATAATCGTTGCCGTCACGATGGAGGACAAGGGCGGCGTTGTCGACAAGGTCGAAGAGGCCCTGAAGGGCATCCCCCACGTCGAGAACGTGACAACAGAGGGAGTTACCCTCGTGTGAGGCGCTCCCTCACCCTTCTAACTGTTTCTCGGATCTTCTTCCAGTGATTGCCCTCCCAGTAAACCTGACCGCAACTCTGACAGATCCAGAATCGATCGTGCGTGTCCAGAACCGTACCGGGAACACGGCCGACCACCTCGCGCTTTGACACTTCCACGAGGCGGCCGTTACAGGATGGGCAGATCAGAGTTGAAGGTGACTCGCTTAGTTTCAAATCCAGTTCTCGAACCAACTGCACCAGTTGATCGACGATTTCCTTTCCCTCTAGATACACCGCAGGGATGTCCATGGCCTTTGCCCGCTCATAAAGTTCCCGGTCACGTGTAAGGAGAATTCGGGACTCATCAACGGCGATATTCAACAAATCGTCGTCATCCACGGGCATATCCGCGGCGCAGAGCGTGTCGTAGCCCATCATTCTCAGCCAGCGGGCGAGTTTGCCGAGCATTGCGTCCGCCACGAATTGCATACGTTTCACGCTCCACTATCATTCAAAGGTTTTTATGATGCGTGATGCTTATAAATACCGCATGATCGAACGCCTCGTCATACGCAACTGGAAGAGCCACCACCAGACAACCGTGGAGTTTGAGCCCGGGACGAACGTGATCATCGGAATCAATGGCGCGGGAAAATCCTCCGTTCTCGAGGCCATATACTTCGCACTCTTCGGCCCCCCCGAGCGAAAGAACTTCTACGAAAGAACCCTGCGCTCCGGGGAGAAAGAGGGCTACGTGGAACTCACATTCACGCACAACGGGAAAAGGTACACGGTCAAGCGGTGGTTCGACCGCAAGCAACAGAGGGATGCGCGGATAGAGGGAGATGAGAAGGTCATAACGAGCAGACCGCGAGACGTGGATGAGAAGATCGTGGAAATACTTGGAATGGATGGAAAAACGTTCAGGGACGCCGTGTACGCCAGGCAGAACGAGATGGCATCAATCCTGCTCGATTCGAAGCGAAGAAAGGAGCTCATAGACGAGATGATCGAAATCTCCGAATTCTCTCGCCTCAGAGACAGCATTCTGGCGCTGAGAAATCGGTTGAAGGACTGGCTGAGGGGAATTGCCACGGCGAACGTCGAGGAACGGCTGAGAAGATTGGAAAAACAGAGAGAGCAGAGGAAAAAGGAATTGGAGGAAATGCAAAGAAAGAGGGAGGAGCTAATCGAGAAGGCAAAGAAACTGGAAAAGGAATTAGAGACGGTGGAAAAAGAACTCAGCGAGATAAACAAGGAATACAACACACTGCGCAAAAAGAAGGCGGAAATTGAAGAGAAGAGAGGCAAAATTAGGGCATTACAGGAACGAATAGAGGTGCTTGAGAGAGAAGTGGGAAAGATCGAGGCAGATGAAGAGAAGATCAGAGCGCTGAGAGCAGAACTGCAAGAGGTAAAGGAACTGGAAAGAATATTAACAGAACTCAACGCGCGGAAGAAGAGCATAGAGCATGAGATTAATGAGAAATCGAAGGTTGTGTCGGGTGTAAGCGTGGACCAATCTGCAGAAGAGCGGCTAAGAGAGGCAGAAGGAAGAAAGGAACGCTTGGAAGAGGAGTACAGAAAACTCTCGGAAAGGATCGCAACACTCAGATCCGAGATCCGTTCCCTGAACGAGAAGATCTCGGAATTGAAGAAGAAATGCGCGGAAGCAAGGAAAAGGGCGGAAGAATTGAAGGAGATAAGGGAAAGATACGGGGACGCTCAAAGATTGCTCGAAGAGAAGCGGAGAATGGTACAGGAACTGCTCAGGGAGATCTCGAGGACAGATACGGAGATCAAGAGGGAGGAGGAGTTCGTATCCGCGCTTGAGGGTGCTGACCGATGCCCGGTATGTGGATCCAACCTTGGTAAAGAGCGCGTAATGGAAATAAAAACAGAACACGAGAGGAAACTGGAGGAGCTCCGGGCGAAGCTACAGAACCTCAAGAAACGAGTCGAGGAAGAGCAGAAGGCAGTGGATGAACTGTCGAACGTTGCAAAGAGGGCTGTGCTCCTCGCGGAAGGCGCAGAGAACGTCGAGGAACTTGAAAAGGAACTGAGGGAGGCGGAAGAGGGACTGAAAGAAAGAGAAAAGGAACTGAGGGAAGCAGAGGAGAGACAAAGGGAACTTGGAAAAGAGATACAGGCTTTGAAAGAGAGCATAGAAGACCTGAGGAGAAAGGCAGACACAGCAAAGCGGAGGAAAATGGCCGTTGAGGAGATAGAGCGCCTGAAGAAGACACTACAGGAAGTGAAAGCCAAGATAAGAGCGGTGGAGGAACAGTTGAACGGCAGGGACAGCGAGGAGATAGATGAACAGATAAGAATAATGGAGAAGGCCGTAGAACTGAAGAGACTGAGAGAAGAGGAACGGGCGCTCGCAAAGATGATTGGAAAACTAATGGAAGACGTTGAGCGGCTGGAAGAGATCGAAAAGCGAAGGGAGGAAAAAATCCGAGAAGTTTCAAGGATAAGGGCGGAGATTGAATCAGTGCATGTGCGCCTTGCAGACATAGAGAGGCGTGTAGCAACGCTTGAGAGAGAATTGGAAGAAATAGAGCGAGAACTTGCCGATTCGAGAAGAACGATGGAAGGGATCGAAAAGAGAAGGAAGATGTATGATATACTGAGCCTCATGCTGCCGGCCGTCGAGACCGCAAGGGAAAAAGTAAGAGAAGCGCGCATCCGGGCGATCAACAAGGCATTGAACATTGTTTGGAAGGGATTATATCCAAGAAGGGATA
>CAYZOD010000059.1:2827-3578 GCA_964480165.1 uncultured archaeon | reverse complement strand
GAACACACGCCACTGGTATCGGAGATGGCAAAGGTCATCAGGAAGGAGATGAGGCTCAGTGTTTCGAAATTTTCGAAGGTCGCGAGGGGTGGCAAGGTCCTCGTCGTGACCACACTCCCGCTCGATTTCGTGTGGAGCGGGGATGTGAGAACGCTCGCATCCGACTTTCTGGAGAGGCTTAAAGGGGGTTACGAGAGTTTCATGAGGGGGGCACATCTGGTTTGAAGATACCGACCTGGAGGTTCCTTCTTTACCTCGTCGTGGCGTTTCTGAGCGTTCCACCGATCTACGGGGAGGCTTTCGTCTACG
Source organism: uncultured archaeon (assembly GCA_964480165.1). GTDB lineage: Archaea > Iainarchaeota > Iainarchaeia > JAADDC01 > JAADDC01 > SZUA-1452. The sequence continues at coordinate 3,269 of CAYZOD010000059.1, read as the reverse complement.
CCTCTTTCGCCTATTACTCCCTGATGCTCGCACTCACGCTCGTCTTCATGAGGATGGACTCGATATGGCTCAGATTCTGGATCCCCGAATTCAGATCGGGAGTTTTGAAAGGTTTGATAAACTTTCCAGTGTTCTTCATCTTAGGATTCCTCGTGAACCGGCTATTTCCCGTGGAGATCCCCCAGAGCGACATCGAGCCGTCTTTCGGTTTGATCCTCCTGATCGTTCTGGTGGCGCCGATAACCGAGGAACTCATGTTCAGAGGCTACGTGCAGGAGTACTTCAGGGGAAGGTTGAAAGCGGAGTGGGCCATTCTGATGAGCGCCCTGATATTCTCACTCTTCCATCCAATTCAGCTCTTTCCACAGGTCTTCATCGCCGGCGTTTTCCTATCTTACCTCCGCGAAGCGAGCGGATCGATACTCCCGGGTATAGTGGTTCA
>CAYZOD010000059.1:0-2817 GCA_964480165.1 uncultured archaeon | reverse complement strand
CGGGGTGATCGGATGTACAAAAAGCACATCTTCATCGGGATTCTACTCTTCCTCCTATACTGGGTACTCCTCGCCCTTCTGCCTGTCTGGATCGGTAAGGTGATCGGGGGCGAGGAGCTGAACGCAGGATGGGGAAGGATTCTGGCGGCTGCCGGGCTGATCTTCGGGCTCCTGAGCGCCTCCTACGCCCTGATAGACGGTGGGGGAGTGGCGTACTGCTGCCCTCCGAAGAAACTCCTCAAGTGCGGAACGTACTCGATGTGCCGCCATCCGATGTACCTCGGATTCATCGTCTACACCCTCGGACTCACCATTACCTTCGGAACGGCTTGGTCGCTCGCCGCTTGGGGAGCGATCTCCGCCTCGATCGTCACCTTCGCACTCCTGTACGAGGAGAGAAAGCTCCTTGAGAGATACGGGAGGGAATACGAGGATTACAAGAAAAGAGTTCCCTCGTTCTTTCCGAAGCTCCCCGAGAAGGATGATAGGTGTCCTCCTCTCCTCTTTCAGCTTCTCTTCTACGTCGGTCACGTCGTATCCTGGTTCACATGGGATATAAGGTTCGAAAAGGAGTGCGAAGTTCCGGAGGGAGGGTACATGGTCGTCGCGAACCACGTCACCTATCTTGACTTCGCCGTGATCGTTTACACCCTCTCCAGGTTCGTCTCCTTCCCCGTATCGAAATTCCACTACGAAAGCCACAGCTGGTTCTACAAACTCGTGGGGAGCTTCCCGATAAAGAGGCACGAACCGGACATGAGGGCGATAATGAAGATAATCTCTTACGTCAAGAGAGGAGGAAGGATAGGTATATTCCCAGAGGCCGAAAGGAGCTGGGACGGGAGGTTCCTCGGTTTCAAAGAGGGGTTCGATAAGCTCCTATCGAAGGTCCCAAAGCCGATAATAGGGATGAGGATAGAGAAAGCTCACCTGCTCTTTCCAAGGTGGGGAAAGAGGTTTCTACCCGGAAAGGTCAGAGTTCTGGTAAGATGCTTCGAGGACCCCATGGAGCTCGAGGAATTTCTCTCGAAGCCTTCCGTCGATCCCGAGGATAGGTATCCCTCTTACAATGGTGTCGAGAAGTACGTGTACCGATGCCCGAAGTGTGGGACATTCCATTCCATGGAATCGAGCAGAACCGGTTTGGTGTGTCGAAAGTGCGGCTTCAAGCTCGATAAACCCACTGTTGGTGAGCTCTGGAGAATTCACGATGAGATCTACGATTCCCTTCAACCGGAGTACGAAGAAGAGGCGGAGATCGTGGATGTATACGGGAAGAGGAGTGGAAGGTGGACGATTGTTAAATTCGAGGAAGATGGAATCCGTTACGATGGGAATTTCATGTGGAAGGAGGATATAAAGAGCTTCCTCGCAGAGGGTAGCAGGGAGGTGTTCTTCTACGACGGTGAGAGGATGGTCGGGTTCAGGGTGAAAAGTGCGAAGCTTTGGAGCGACCTCGTGAAGAAGTTTTACGATATCTCTTAGGAGTTTTATGATAGAATAACCATAGAGCAGCAAATTTATCGAAATTTTTTTGAAATCTTAAACTCTTCTGATAAAATATTATGCTTCAATGGGGGTCGGGATCTTCGTCAGGAAAGAAGACCTTATGAAGATCGTGGAGGAAAGGATAAGATCCTGTAGAGCCTGTCCGCTCCACGAGGGTAGGATGAACGTCGTTCCGGGAGAGGGAAGCCTCGATTCTCCCCTGATGTTCGTCGGTGAAGGACCCGGTGAGGAGGAGGACAAGACCGGAAGGCCGTTCGTGGGAAGGGCGGGACAGATGCTCACGCGTCTCTTGAAAGAGGTCGGGATAGACAGGGAGAAGGTCTACATAACCAACGTCGTCAAGTGCCGTCCTCCGGGAAACAGGGTTCCGACAGCCCAGGAGATGAACGCTTGCTCGCATTTCCTGATGGCCCAGATACAGATAGTGAACCCGAAGGTCATCGTCGCGCTTGGATCGACCGCGCTCTCGTTCTTCCTTGAGAAGAAAGTCTCCATAACGAAGATGAGGGGAAAGGTCATAGAGTGGATCGGAGGAAAGCTGATATTCCCGACGTTCCACCCGAGCTACCTCCTCAGGAATCGCTCAACGGGCCCCGGCTCCCCGTACGATCTGGCCCTCCAGGACATGAGGAGAATAAAAGAGCTTTACGATGAGTACAGGAAGGTATGAAGGAGGGGGAATATGAGGAGGGGAAGGAGAAAGGAGATCACTTCACATCTTGTGGATTACCTGGTCGTCGTCTACGAGATAGTGAAGGAAAGCGACGCAAAGGCGGCGAAGGTGAGTCAGATAGCCAGGAGAATGGGTGTGAGCCTTCCGAGCGTTACCAACGCGATGAAGAGACTCTCAGCGCTTGGCTTTGTGAACTACAAAAAGTACAACGTTATAACCCTAACGCCTAAGGGAAAGAAACTCGCGGAGGAGAAGGTTGGGGTTCAAGAGAGATTAAGGGATTTCTTCATGAGGATAATCGGGCTTGAAAGACTCGTTTCAGACAAGCTCGCGAGGGCATTCTCGCATTACATAGACGAGAAGACGGAGAAGAGGATGAAGAGGTTCTACGAGATACTCAAGGACTTCGATGAAAGCAGGGTCAAGGAGCTCATCGATTTCATAGAAGAGAGCAGGAAACTCTCGGGGGTGTGAATCGTGGATAACGTTCTCGTGACGGGCGGTGCGGGGTTCATAGGATCGAACCTCGTCGAAAGACTGTTGGAGAAGGGGATGGGAGTTATAGTCGTGGACAACCTATCCAGCGGAAAGATAGAGAACATCAGGCCTTTCTTGGAGAAGGGGATACTCTTTTA
>CAYZOD010000058.1:0-3709 GCA_964480165.1 uncultured archaeon | reverse complement strand
ACCCTAGTTTTGAACATTCTGGCGGTTGGACAGCCAAAGATGCAAGTAACCATTCTTTTAATTTTGGTGTGTTGAAAAGAACATCCTGGGCTAGTGATGGCAAATACTCTGTTGGAATCAGTTCTTTAGATGATTCTAGTTTTTGGCACGTTACTCTCACGCAGAATGTGGATTCTGGAAGTGTTGTAATCGCGACAGCAACTCTTGATGCTAAAAGTAGTGGTTGTACCGATAACCTCCACACATGTTCTGCGATACTTGATATTAATGGAAATTCCGACAAATACCCGTATCATGGTGTTGGGACAGGGGTTGGCACAGTTGTAGTGCATCCCATCATTTCCGGAATGCTTGGAATTTCTATTAAGCTAAATGTAAATTCTCAGAACTCATATTCTACGCCCCGCATTAACGCCGATAATCTCCGTCTTTACGGGTATAACATCTTGAAGATCCCGCTCACTACTCAGCATGTGGAGAGAGTGAGAGTATTGCTTAATGGCCCCATTGGTCTCGGATCAACATTACGTGTGTTAATTGAATCGTCAGATGGTTCCCAAAAACGGGAGATCACTACTTCTGACTCTGGCGACATATCTGTTTCGTATGATGGCTTACTCCTCGTAATTAAAATGGCGCCATACAGTGATGCAAGATTAGATGACATCGCAGTATTTTGGGATACTTAATAGCATTGGCGGATCTTTTATGGGGGATTTGACGGCATTCGCTAAAAAGATAAAATGTGGAATGATGTGCTTCAGGGAGGAGGATATTACCCCCTCCCCCACCTCTTCGCTAGCTCCTGATACTCCTTGATCTGCTCAGGGGTGAGGGAGGGTTTCACTTTCTTCAGCGCTTCCTCGAAGTGCCTCATGGATACTCCCTCTATGTGGTCCTTGCCCTCTCGGACCGCCTCGCGTATTGCGGCCATGCCCGCCTCGCGGCAGACGGCTGCTATGTCCGCACCCGTGTAACCCTCTGTTCTCTTGGCCAGTTCCTTTAGATCGACGTCCTTGGCCAGCTTCATATTCTTCGTGTGGACCTTGAATATCTCGTAGCGGCCCTTCTCGTCGGGAGGTGGTACAAAGATGAGCTTTTCTAGTCTTCCTGGCCTGAGTAGCGCTGGATCGACGAGATCCGGACGGTTGGTCGTCGCTATGACTACGACATCGTGCATGTCTGCGATTCCATCCATTTCTGACAACAGCTGAGCCACGATCCTCTCCGTAACCCTGTTGGTGTCGCTTCCGCGGACGGGTGCGATTGCATCTATCTCGTCGAAGAACACTATGCTTGGGGCAACGAGTTTTGCCCTGCGGAATATCTGGCGCACTGCCTTCTCTGATTCTCCTACCCACTTGCTCAGGATCTCTGGGCCCTTGATGGCTATGAAGTTCGCCCTCGCTTCATTGGCGACGGCCTTCGCTATGAGCGTTTTACCCGTTCCTGGTGGGCCGTAGAGCAGGATCCCCCTTGGCGGCTCTATGCCTGCCTCCTTGAAGAGTTTCGGATACTTGAGTGGCCATTCAATGGCCTCACGGACTTCCTGCTTGACGTTTTCTAGCCCTCCAACGTCATTCCATGTGACCTTTGGCACCTCCACGGTCGCCTCTCGCATGGCGCTCGGCTCAACCCTCTTCAGTGCGTCCATGAAGTCGTTAAACGTTACCACCATCTTTTCGAGTAACTCCTTGGACAGCGGCCCTTCTCCCGCCTTCTTTATGTCCGGAATTGCTCTTCTGAGCGCTATCATACCTGCCTCCTTGCAGAGGGCGGCGAGATCCGCACCTGTGTATCCATAGGTCCTGTCTGCAATCTCTTCGAACATCTTGTCCTTTAGTCGGTCCTCCAGTTTCCGCCTCTTCTCCTCGGGTAGCTTCTTCGCCTTCTCCCTAGCCTCTTCAACTGTTTCCGCCTTTGCGATATCCTCGAATGTCTTATCCTCTCTTGCGAGCTCCTCCGCTACCTTCTTTATCGCATCTATGTCGTAGTAGACGTCTATGGGCATGTTCCTGCTGTGGATCTTGAGGATCTCTACACGCCCCTCGCGGTCGGGTATGCCTATCTCAATCTCCCTGTCAAAACGTCCGGGACGGCGCAGCGCGGGATCGACGTCATCCGGCCTGTTCGTTGCCGCTATGACGATCACGTCGCCCCTGCTCTTCAGACCGTCCATGAGGGTGAGCAACTGTGCCACTACGCGGCGCTCAACGTCACCCTTTGTCTCTTCCCTTTTCGGGGCGATGGCATCGATCTCGTCTATGAATATGATCGCCGGTGCGTTCTCCTGTGCTTCCTTGAAAACCTTTCGGAGGTTTTCCTCACTCTGGCCGTAGTACTTGCTCATGATCTCCGGACCGTTTATGGCAATGAAGTGCGCGTTCGCTTCATTTGCCACTGCCTTTGCCAGGAGGGTCTTACCAGTTCCAGGCGGACCGTAGAGCAGGACGCCCTTTGGCGGTTCTATGCCGAGACGCTTGAATACCTCTGGGTGCTTGAGGGGAAGTTCGACCATCTCGCGTATGAGTTCTATCTCTCGCTTTAGACCGCCAATGTCCTCATACGTTACGTCGCTCACGTGGGCCTGCACGGGCTTGTCGGATATTTTCACCTTTGTCCTGTCTGTTATGATCACTGCTCCCGCCGGCTTCACCTTCGCTACGACGAAGGGCACCGCCAGATACTGGTATCCATAGGGGATGTATGTGTTCACCACGTCGCCCTGGACCACGGGTGTGTTGATCAACTGCTCCTTTATCTCCTCTGCATACTCCTTGATCTCCTTGGGGTATTCGCCCTCGGGCGGTGCGAGAAGCACCTCCTCCGCATCCTTTACATCTACCTTGGAGACCTCCACCATCTCATCCAGGCTTGTTCCTGCGTTCTGCCTCATCGTACCGTCCATGCGAATGATGTTGGGGTTCCTGAACTCGTCGTCCGGCGCCAATCTCAGCGCCTTGGCTACAGTCTCCTTTTCGCCCTTTATGAGCACGACGTCACCCTGAGTAATGCCCAGTTCCTCAAATATGACGGAAGGAATGCGAACGATCTTCCTCCCAACGTCCCGATCGTATGCACGTTTTACCTTCAGGTATGCCATCTTACTCACCTCCTTGGTAGCCCGAGGGCCTCGTCGACCTCCCGGGCAATTTTTTTCATATCTTCGAACACTCGGAGAACGTCCCTCTCGATTTCCTCTATGGTTCGCTCAAAGTTGGATGCGCGGAGGTAGAGCGAGCGTCCCTCGCGAACGATCAGGCCCATGGCTATTAATCGGTTGATGTGGTAGATGAGCGATGTTCTCTTCTCCCCTCTTTCGTCTGCGAGGGTCGTTGTGCTTATCTTCTCCGGCCCCTGCTTCGCTATTCGTATGAGCATCTCTGCGTAGTCCCTTGCAAAGCGCTCGGGTATCCCAAGAACCTCCATTATCCACTGGAGTTCACTGACGGGATCGTTTTCGAAGGGACGTTCCTTGCGGGTGATCGTGAGTGTTCTCATCGTCATCGTTGAAAATTTTTCGTCAAAAGCTTTAAAAAATCAACACACATATATAATATTGGACGGAAGGGGGTGGTGGCCATGATCAGGAGGTGGGACAAGATCTAGGGTTCCGCCCCTGGTCTGGCTGCTTCCCTTCTTCCGTCCTTTGATTCTAAAAGGGGGTGAGAGCATGATATACGACCCCTTTGAGGAGATCAGGCGGCTC
>CAYZOD010000057.1:0-3938 GCA_964480165.1 uncultured archaeon | reverse complement strand
TGGACAACACCACAGAGGTCCAGAAGACATTCACGGTTCAGATGGTGGGGGAGGGCGTGAGTGGAGAGAGCAAGAAGACGACTCTCTATGCAAACGAGTCAAGGAAGGTCCAGATCTGCGGAAACCTGAGAGATATCGCGTCAAACGCCTCGATCGTCATCGATGGAAACGCTATCCTCCAGACAGTGCTTGTGGCGGGATGAGCTGCTTGCACGAGTAGAGGATCTCAACCTTGAATGGATAGTAACCAACGGTACAGCCGCTCACCTGCTGGCACGCATCTGCACAGGCGTTGTAACCACCTATGAGCACCGCAAAGGAGAGAACCAGAATAAGAACAAGGAACACCGCAAAGACGTTCTTCCTCGGATTCTTGCCCTCGCCGAACCACGCCCACTTCTCCCGCTCCCAGAGCTGTTCGAGAACGATGGCGATCGGAACGGCAAATATGAAGACGATTATATCGCTGCCGACAAGAGTTATGTGCCCTGCATCTTCAAAGACCTGAACGAAACTCGTGTGAACCCCCCAGAGCTCCAGCGCTATGAGGAAGAGGTCCAGAGTAACGAAGACGAGAAGGATAAGCGCGATAAGGTTGAATACACGGTCTTTCCTCATTACATCACCCTCTTGATCGGCCCTTTGGGCCGCTCCTCTGCAAATACCTCTGCCTGGAAGGTATATATATGCGTGTCGGGCCAAGTCCACGCGTCCGGCGGAAGCCCTGCCTTTAGCGCGGTGTAGGCAAGAAACTCCTCCACGTTCCAGCCCTCTTCCACGGGCACCTGCGGCAGAAGAAGCCCAGAGTAAGGGCCGTAACGTAGGATCAGGCCGTCGCGGCCGATCTTGATGTGCCCCGGGATTTCCTCCTTCGGCACGTCGAGGAGTTTCGGCGGTGTGAGGGCGCTCACCTCAATAATGACGTGATCAAGCTCCTCCCTCTCCATCGGTGGGAAGCGGGGATCATCCGTCGCCGCAAGAACCGCCGTCTCGGATAGTGCCTCGTAGAGCGGTTTTATGGGCTCGGGATAGCCGATGCACCCGCGTAGCTCGCCGGAAGGATATTTTTTGATGGTGGTGAATACGCCGGAGGGTTGTCTAAGGCGTTCCGTTGGCGGCTTGTAATATTCCACGTTTCCCGTCTCAAAGAAGCGCTCAAGAACCTTCCTCGCCGTGCGGACGAGCCACTCCCCCTCTGAATCGCTGAAGTATGCCACGAATATAAACTGCGCCGAACACCATTAAAACATGGATCCGCTTATCAGAATGATCTCCGATGTGCGACGGCTGAGAAATGAAGTAAGTAACCCGTTCAGTAAAGAGGAGGTAATCGAGTATTTCTGCAGACTCGCGGAGGAGATGGGGTTCAAGGCTGTGAAGAACCTCCGCCACAACGGGGCACGAGTTGACTGCGGCTGGAAGGACGGAAAATCGGTCTTCCTGGCTGCAAACGTCGAGTATGGAAGCGAACGAGAGATCCTCGGCGCGGTAACAGAGATAATGGTGGCAGATCCAGAAATTGGTGTCCTCGTGACTGCAAGCAACCCGATGAAGCCATTAACGTCGATAATAGATGCAATTAAACGGATAACAAAGGTTGATTTCATCATTATTGATGTGAAAACGGGAAACAGCGCCACGGTGAGGAGAAGATGATCCCTTGGAAGAAATGGGTAACATACGGGGTCGCAACCATTTTGGGGGCGCTGTTGGGATTAGCGTCCGCATCTATCACCCATGGCTACGTCTTGGTGGCAGTACTGCTGGGCGCTGTTGTAGCAGGCGCAATAAAGAGAACGGAGCACATGCTGTTCACGTCTGCGCTCGTCCTGCTCTACGCAACAACTCCACACAATGTAAACTTAGTCGCCGCGGCGGGTGTTGCCCTCGCCACGGCCCTTATCTGTAGAGCGATGCAAGGTTTCTCACGGCCTTCTCGATGAGTTGCTTGGATGCGAGGATATCCTGAAAGACCGCATCAACGAAGGCCGCGGGATCCCCGTAGGACGACTCGAAGCCTTTGGAGAACCTGTATGAACCGCCGCGGGCCCTCGTCTTCTCAACGACGCCTGCTGCCTCGAGACGGCGGAGATGATAACGTATCGCCTCCGTAACCACCGGCTTTTCTCCCCTCTCCTGACGACGGCGGTTAACGAAGATCTGTATCTGCTGGACGTTCGGCTCAACATCCTTGCCGTGAATGTAATGGAAGAGTGCGTCAAGAACGTCAATCACAGCGTCTCTCTCATCCCCAGGGGATATAAGACCGAGGGATATGGCGACCCATCGAAGGAGCTGCCTGCGCCTCGTGAGTATCTCCGGGGGAAGGTCGAGGAGACGGACGGTCCACTCCTTGCGAATGAGTGCCGCTTCAGGATGAACGTTCTTGGACCTCTTATACATAAACACCATCTCCAAACGGATTCCTTTACAACAGAAAAACAATGCTTACGAAAACTATTTAAATGACCTCAACCTTATACCCACGGGCGAGGGGGGCGAGGAGGATGAAAGGCCATGAAGATCCTGACATGTGCGGTATGTGGCGTTCCTCTTCGCCCCGAGGAAGCGAGGAGATGTTCGGAGTGTGGGCACATAGTGTGCAGGCACCATATCAGATACTACAACGGTAAGTGGATCTGCACCACGTGCCTGAAGAAGAAGATGCACAAGGAGGTGCCCGCGAGGAGGGATGAACTGGCGCTCGAACTGGCGGTAATACAGTTCTGACATCATGCGCCTCACCTCTCGAGGCTCTGGAGGGCGAGGGGTATTCCTCCCCCTCACCTCCAGCACTCCCACGCTCAAACGTTTTTATTTGAGTTCTGCGTAGTATTAGCGATGGTGCGCATATCAACAATGTTCGTGCCGTACAAACTCGTTCTCTCCGAGCGGAAGCCAGTGATCCTTGAAGTTACTGTGAAGAACACCTCCTCCGAACCGAAGCTCATGTCCGTCCTTGTTGAGGTGCCCTACGATCTCTCACTGAACTCAGGGGGGTACATGCGACGCCAGGAGTACAGAATAGGAATGATAAAGCCAGGGGAAGAGAGAAAGATAGAGTATCACGTGTTTGCCAAGCCCACAACGCTTCCAGGAACGTACGAAATAAACATCACCGTCTTTGAGCATATGGATGACTACGAATACGTTGCAGGAGAGACAAAGAAGACCGTAACGCTCAGGGTGGTGTAATGATCGACCAGTTGTTTGCCAGAGCCTACAGAGCGTGGAGAGAGAACCTGGGCGCCCTGGCAGTGGCGGGTCTCATTGCCTGGGCGATCCCCATCGTTATAATGCTCATCGTGGAGGGCATTGCATACATCTTCGGGATAACGGATCCCGAAAACATACCGTACTGGGCCATGATAATTGCATCCGTCGCGTCCATAGCCCTTCTGAACGGGTTCAGCATCGCTGCAAACTACGCGGTCAGATCCGGCAAGCGTGAGATAGGAGAAATGATGAGAACTGCGTGGAAACGCACGCTCGAGACGTCCACCGCCCTTCTCTTCGCCACGTTTCCAGCAATAACAGGGGCTCTCCTTGCACTGGTTGTCATTGCGTTTCTTGACGAAACCGGAGGTTGGCTGGCATCGGTCCTGAGTTTACTTGGTGTTTTCGGCTCAGTCCTCGTCTCACTCATGCCATACCAAGCGGCGGAACACGGCTGGCAGGACGCAATGAGCCGATCCATCGATGCTGGAAAGAAGGTATACATAACGCTTCTCCTGCTCAATTTCTTCTTCGCATTAATATACATAACGCTCCTTTCCTTCTTCCCCTCACCGGAAATAGGCGCGAGTGCCCTTATGATCGTGGACATCTTCTTCCTGATGCACATCAGACATCAGACGTTCTTCGAGGTTCTAGATTCGGTATCGGCCCGCGAATGATTGGATCTATATCCATCCCTTCTCTCTTGTTCTTTAGCACCA
>CAYZOD010000056.1:0-4005 GCA_964480165.1 uncultured archaeon | reverse complement strand
CGGCGACGTGGCCTATGATGTCAAAGGACTTCGTGACGTGTTGCACTTCTTCCGGCGAGAGGAACTCGATGAGCGCATCCTCAAGGGAGCGCGGCTTCCTCCTGCGGAGCGGAAACTCGCGCTCCACACATTCAAAATCCCCCGGACAGCGGGAAACGGGAAAGATTACGTAATCACCTTCCCGGAGAGGTGCGTAGTCTTTTAGGAGAATGTCCTCGCTCGCAAGGCGACGGCGAACACGCTCCGCCTCACGTTTGGGAACACGAACGCCACGCATACTGCATCACTCAAATGGATTAATGATCTGAATCTTATCGGAAAACTGCTTAAAAATCCCTTACATTCTCGGTGTAAATCGTGTCTGCACCAGCGCGGATATACGTGTATGCAAGAACGGCATCCCAAAATCTGCGATGCGCGCCCGCAAGCAGGATTTCACTGATAGTATAGTGGACTGCACCCACTCGAGAGAAGAGAAAACGGATTAGATCATCGCGCAGACTGGATAACTGGGGATACTTAGAAGATATTACGCTGGATATCTCACCGTAGACCTGAATGGAGATTACAAAACGTTCAGGATGATTGTGGATCTCGTCAAGAATCTCCAACGCACGCCCGTGCTTGTGCGGATCTGCAGAATCGAGCATATGGACAAGGATGTCCGTGTCAATACCTATGAGCTTCTCGCTCAAACTTCACACCCACCGCTGGAGCACGGCCAAGGGCTTCGCGAAGCCGACGGTAATTATCCTTCGAACCCCTACGGCCCACTACCCGAACAATCTCCACCCACACATCCCGCGGAAATTCAACGACAACTGTGTCCATAATACCCATTGAGAGTCCGAGAATAAAAACAGGGACCACGTCAATTATAACATGCTATACCTTGTGGGGGCGGGGCTCGTTCCCGAGCACATCACGGAGGCGGGAATTGAGGCGATAAAGCGTGCAGATCGCGTTCTCATCGACGTATACACCGTTCCAACGAGCGAGGAGAACGTGCGGAGATTGGAGGAGATAACGGGGAAGGAGTTTGAGCGGGCAAAACGCTCGGATCTGGAAGAGGGGGCAACGGAACTGGTCGAGGAGGCAAGGGAGAAGGATATCGCGGTAGTGGTCTTCGGTGATCCGCTGGCGGCGACGACCCACGTTGTTCTGACGATCATAGCGGACGAGCGCGGCGTGGAGTGGAAATACGTTCCCGGCGTCTCAATACTCACATACATCCCGTCTAGGCTCGGACTGGAGCACTACAAGTTTGGCTGGACGGTGACGATACCGCACGGCTGGAAGTATGCTCCATCGTTCTACGATCGGATACGGGAGAACCTCAAGAGAAGAATGCACACACTCCTGCTTCTCGACGTGGGTGAGGAACCCATGAGAATACCGGAAGGTGTGGAAGCACTTCTATACTGGGCAGAAAGAGAGGGGAGAGGCTGGGACAAGGTCGTTGGAATTGCACGAGCCGGCTATCCGGACGAAAAGATTGTATACGGAGATCCAGCGGATCTGATGAACGAAGACTGGCCGGATCCACCGCACTCTTTGGTTATCCCTGGCAAATTGCATCCAGTAGAGGAAGATGCGCTCAGGAGGTTCGCCCGTGGAGAGCGTTGAGGAAAAGTGGAGGCGCTACGTGAGAGTAACGGAGGAGGCGCTGAGGAGAGCAAAGATCGTCGACCCGCTGGGAGAGAAACTTCTGGATATGTGCAGGCGTTACCTGAACGACTCGAAATACTTCGCGGAGCAGGGGGACTACGCCACGGCACTGGCCGCAGTGTCGTATGCGCATGCATGGATAGATGTGGGCACATACATCGGGTTATTAAAGGGGGATGACGATCAATTATTCATGATCGGTGATTGAAATGGTGCTGAGCGCTCGCTACAGGCACGTCTTCAAGCCACTTCTCGACAAGATCGCGCCGGTTTTTGCCGTCCACCCCAACGTAATAACGGTCACGGGTATTCTCATCGCCCTCATCGCCGCATACTACTACGCGCAGGCAGAGTGGATCATAGGAAGCATTGTGGCACTTCTGGCAGCATTTGTAGATGCGCTGGATGGAGCGGTAGCAAGGTACTGGAAGAAGGAAAGCAAATGGGGTGCATACCTTGATGCCATGCTCGACAGATTCGTTGAGGGAATTCTGCTATTTGGAATCGGGTGGGGTAGCAGACTCTGGCCACAGGTATATGTGATCATGCTCGCATCCATTCTGATCTCCTACGCAAAGGCACGCGCGGCCATGGAGACGAAGGTGGACAACATAAACTGGCCCGATCTCTTTGAGCGTGCAGAGCGACTAATACTCATTGTTTTCGGCGTGCCGATAGCCGCGCAGTTTCAGGACGGACTGTTTTGGTATCTCACAATACTAGCAGTGGCATTCCTCTTCGTTGGCGTGCCTCAGCGCATGCACCGTGTCTGGAGGAGGCTAAAGAAGTGAGCTACTACGGAGAAGATCTCAAGTGGAAGCGCATAGCCGCGGCTATCTTCATAGTGTTTGCCCTAATCGTTCTTGGCCTCAAACTTCTTCAGCCAAAGACAGTAAGCATAAAATGGGACTCCGGCACAGTGGAAAGGGGGGATATGGCAACTCTATGGGTAACGGTTAGAAACAAGGCGGACACGACGATGGACATGGTCATTGTTCACGTCACGCCCGTTTCTCCATATCTAACGGTTTATTCCGACCAGAACGCAAGCACCGAGGAGTATTACATACCTATGCTGGCAGGGGGGGCAGAGGCCGTGGCGAAATTTGGCGTACACGTGTCCGAAGATGCATATGCCGGCGACCATGCCGTGAGGATCACGGTGGCCATGCCAGGAAAAACATATGCGTACGAGACGAAGATACGGGTGGTGTGATGCGAGAGCGATTCCGCCGATACGCAGTGTACGCAGCGATCGCAGCACTAATTCTGATCGTCATTGCAGGGGTCTACGTGTATTTCAAGGATCCTGCATTCTTCGACGAATTCATAGAGAAGTACGGCTATATCGGCCTATTTATAGCCGTTTTCGTCACGAACGCGTCGCTTTTCGTAGGAATACCGACGCCCACGTATATCCTACTCGCGGTCGCCGCAGGGTTGAACCCATTTCTCGTAACGCTTGTTGCAGCGGCCGCCAGTGCGCTTGGGGAGAGCACGGGATACGTCCTCGGCGTGGGCAGCAGGAAGGCCATAGAGAAGAAGTATGGGAACCTCCTGGAGCAGTGGAAGTATCATTTCAGAAAGCACGCATTCCTCACGGTCGTTGTGATCGCATCGCTGCCGTTCCCGCCGGACGACATTGCAGGGATCATCGCGGGATCTCTGGGCTACGACTACAGAAAGTTTCTCCTCGCCACGTTCATAGGCAAGTTCATAAAGTACGGGGCGACCGCCATCCTCACGGTGACGGGCATAAAGATCTTCAACCAGGTATTCTACGACTGACGCCAGAAGGATTCGATGTATGGAACGGGATCCTCGGTTACGACCGGATTCCAGTCCTTGGGAAGAATCCTGAAGTAGTTCTTCCACGCGTAGCGTTCGTCGAGAAGAACAATAGTGCCACGATCGTTCTCTGAACGGATCACCCTCCCGGCAGCCTGTACCGCCTTCGTTATGGCCGGATATATATAACCATAGGTCCAGCCCTTGCCCATCTTCTCCTCGAAGTAGTCGATCACGGCCTTCGTCTCTATGTTCATCTCGGCAAGGGGGATGCCCACGATGACAACGCCGAGGAGGTCAGAACCGGGATAGTCCACGCCCTCCGCAAGGGAACCTCCAGCAACCGCAAGAAGGACTGCACCGAGGTGTTTATTCGAGCGGAAAGCAGAAAGAATCGAGGCGATCTCCTCCGGCTTCATCTCCGGCTTCTGAACGAAGACGGGTCGACCGCCAAAGTCAAGGAATGGAAGGACAGAGGAGAGAACGTCGTAGGATGGAAAGAATACTGCAACGTTGCCGGGAATTGGTGCGACGATTTTCCTAATCTCC
>CAYZOD010000055.1:0-4279 GCA_964480165.1 uncultured archaeon | reverse complement strand
CGGCTTGGTGGCGATTATTTTTCCCTTGAACCCCTTTTCTACGAGAAACGGTATGTACCCAGAATGATCAAGGTGCGCGTGGCTGAGGATGATATAATCAACGGATCCCGCCGTTTTATCGTCTATTTCGGGGAACTCCGTCTTCTTGCCCAGCTTGACTCCCGCATCGAGCAGTATTCTCGTCCTCCCTACCTTCAAGAGGAACGCACTTCGCCCCACTTCTCTTGCCGCACCGAGGAAGCGAATCTCCACAATAAAAAGAGTTTTCATAGTGATTAAATCTGTGAAGGACGGACTCACGAACATCGACGTATATGTCCTCTCCCGCGAGCTTCAGGGCAGGCGGTTCTCCAAGATCGTGCGCGTCCCCGGCGGTTACAAGATCAAGATCTCTGGCGGACAGGATCTTCTCGTGCTCCCCGGCCGGTTCATCATTCCGACCTCCTATGTTATTGAAGCGGGACGTCCGGACAACCTCTCCATTCTCTCGAGGAAACGCCTCGGCAACGCACGCATAGAATCCTTTGAACAGGTAAACTTCGACCGTATTTTGAGGATACGAACGGACCGGGGCTCCATAATCATCGAATCCTTTGGCGATGGGAACATCATTCTCACCGACGAGAACGATACGATCATCTACGCGCTCCACGAACGTGATTGGAGGGATCGATCGCTACGCCGCGGTGTTATGTATACTTCCCCTCCCCCACCAAGGGTCTCCCCCACCATGGACTTCGACGCGTTTGTGGGGATCTTCACCGCGAAGGATGCGGTACGCTCCCTTGTCCGCGCCGGCATCCCGCCCATTTACGCCGAGGATATCTGCCTTCGTGCGGGTATCGACAAGAACACCCCTGTTTCCGAGCTGGACGACGCCCGGAAAGGGTTGCTCTTCAACGCCTTCCGCGAACTCATCGACTCCCTCAACGATCCGGACCCCGTTGTCGTCCGCGACGGCGAAGAGATCGTCGACATCACCCCTGTCCCCCTCCTGCGATACAAGGACTATGACCTCGAACACTTCGACAGTTTTTCCGCCGCCCTGGATGTCCTGACCCCCAAACTCTTCGAAATCTCGTCACAACCGCAGGAAAAGAAGGAAAGGGGTAGCATGGTGAAGTTCTGGAGGAAACAACTGGAAGAGGCGAAGCAAGAGCTTTCTGAGCTAGAACAGATGATTGAAAGAGCCTATGAGCATTCTTACGAGTTAGAACAAGCAATCGCCTCCGCCCGTGCAGGAAAGCCGGTAGAAACTGTGGGACCCTTTAAGTTGAAGGGGTATAATGGGAGAGAATTGGTGTACGAGTTCACTCCTCAGCCTTGACGTGCATCTCGTCCACGATGACCACGTCGCTGACCGCCGTCACTGCCGCGTAGGGTATGTGAACGAGGCGCTCATTCAGGCCCAACCTTCGGGCGGCCTTGCTGTCTGGACTAATTTCAACGAGCAGGTTCTCGATCTCTCCGGACTTCTCGTCTATAAGCAGGTCTATTAGCTTGCCTAGCTCCTCTCCCCTGTTGGTGAACACCTTCTTGCCAGACATCTGCCTAGCGATCGTGTACTTGAGCACTTACATCACCTGCTACTAAAAAATTGAACTCATTTATAAACGTTTGCCGCGAAATCCGAGTTATGTATAATTATGTCGAGAATCATGTTTTTTATTCCTAATCTCGCCATAGCATAATGCTCGGAACGTTCCATCCCCGAACCATTGTGCCATTGTGGGTATAGGGTCGCACACCCATGGCCGCGGTCGCGCGGCCAGAGAGCCTGGCCTGGGCCCGTAGCTCAGCCTGGCAGAGCGTCCGGCTCTTAACCGGAGTGTCGGGGGTTCGAATCCCCCCGGGCCCGCTAACCATTTCATTGTTTACGCGAAGCTAACTGCCTGTCTCGACAGGCAATTATGCGTCTTGTGATGGCCTGCCAAGCGAGCAGAGCGAGCGCGTGCAGGACGGCGACAGGGTAAAGCATTTGACCTTCGTGATTCTCCCGGGCCCGCTCACCCACACCATTGCATCGCAAGGTATTTATTCGACCATCCCCAGATATGGGCGTGAGGGGGCAGAGCAATACTATAGTGATTATTCTTATGATCGCTACCAGTGTGGCGCTTGTTACTAGTTACTATTTCTTTGCCCAGAGTATTTTTGGGTCCACCACCGATGCCTTTTCTCGCGCTATCAAACACCATCATGAGCTAGCTATGCAGCAGTTGCGGATATCGTCGGCTACAGTTACGTTTTCTGACCCCCTGTCGGAGTTTTCAATTCGCATCTCCAATATTGGCGACACCCCTGTTGTCCCATTTGATCCAGTGACTGTGTATCTCTATAAGGGCGGAACGATGATCTACAACCTGACGTCGTCCTGCGATGTTATCACCCCGGAGGATCCATGTGTGGTGCAGTTTTCATTGGTATCTGATGAACTCCGCCGCCGCGAGGATTTCTCAGATCTTACGGTGTATGTCTATGTAAACGAAGTGCCCCTCACTTCGCGCGTGGATTTTGTTGGTGTGTTGCCAGGAGGGCTTTCGTACGATGAGTGTTTCTCCTGTAGCGAGTGTTCTACCAGGATATCATCTACCTCCGCGGACCTCGTCGTGGTGAATATTGATGGCCCCGTATCTGGTGATTGCCTTAAGATCGACGGTGCGGGAGATGTTCGTGTTTTTTGCGCATCACCAATAGAAGGTACGGGCAGTGGGGTGGGGCTCCACATCCAAAATTCTCACGGCCTCAGGATAGATGGCTGCGAGATCACAGGTTTTTCCACGGGAATCCTCCTGAAAAACAGCGAAGATATTGCATTGGTAAATGTATACTCGCACGACAACGCCATTTTGGATGTGTCGGTCACTGATCCCGACTTTTCTACAATTTGTTCGCTTTCAGATCTCCGGCTTGTTACAGACTATGGCTCAATCGTATGGAATCCTCAAAAAGATCAGAGTCTTCTATCCACCTCCGGCGTGTGGTTGTCAAACGTATCGAATCTCTCCGTTCACAGTGAGTCTGGCACTTTGCTTCCTGTCTCAAAGGTTTCTCCAGGGGTTGCTCTCTGCGCTGTGTCAAACGTTCGAGTATCCGATCTAAATATCTTCTCCATTCCCTTTGGAATCTACGTGAGAAATTCATCAAATTTCGAGCTTTCATCCATTTTCGTTAGCGCAGACAATGGAATCGCCGTTCACAGCTCTACGGACGGTTTAATCTGCTGCACCCAGTTTTACACCGCTGATGTTGACCTCTTTGAGCAGAGTGGCGTTGAGTGGGAGGGAGACACGGCTTTCTACTCACAATAATTTATTTATATTACTTTTTCTCTTTTCCCACCATGGGGAAGGATTGTGATTTTCACCGGGTTCGCCCAGCATGCTTTGGGGCACTACTCGTGGTGGCAGCTGTGGCCTTTGCCCTTGGCTACTTTGCGCATGGGGGTTCCTGTTCACCGCAGAAATATGCCGCCGAGCATGTGCACTCCGGTGCACCCGCACATACTACAACCACTCCAGATGCCGAGATCAACCGTTGTGTTGAAATATGTTCCGTTCTGAGATCTGCTGGTAGGGATCTGTCGGAGGGTCTTTGCCTTGATGCTCGACTGAACGGATATTCTTGCGCCGTCGTCGTAAACGACGCTGGCCATTGCCCTCCATATTATTCGGGTACGCCCGAGATCGTACTGTCGCCGGAGTGCAGCTTTGTGGATGTTTTTAGATACTCTGGCGAGCAGTCCGTTTCGGAGGGAACTGAGTGAGGATACACATTCACATCTTGGGGATGTTTCTTTTGATCTTGGTTATTTTACCCTTTGCCCATGCTGCGGATGTCCTTGTGAGTGGGCGCAATCTTCGAATCCAAGATGGAAATATAATCATTTCCAATGGGGGCATTGCATCTAACCTGCCCGTTTGGGGTTCTGCTAGTGTTTACGGCCCCCTTTTGGCTCGGAATGTGGTTTCTGAAGGGAACGTTTCTGCAGGGGCGGGCATCCGTGTATCTGGATATACTGGAACCGTGCCGTTTTGGGGTTGGACAAAGGCCATCGATATTGTGAGTGCGGTCGGTCCATACTATAGGACAATCACGTACACGAATCCCAGCAACGGGGTCGGATGGATGCTCGCGTTTCACGGTTCCAACGATTATTTCGCTATCGCCCATAGCTCCGATGCGTGGCAGACTGGCCAGCTGTTTGTAAAGATAACTGGCTCGGGCGATGTCCAGGCGAAACGCTTCGTTGACAAAGATAACACCAAATACTACGTGA
>CAYZOD010000054.1:0-4624 GCA_964480165.1 uncultured archaeon | reverse complement strand
TTTTTAACGGTTCTTCCTCCAATCACTGAGACGGCGGGATGATGGGGCAACCCTGAGCCGTGGAGGTGTGAAACATGGGTCTGTATAAGTATGTGAGCAAGATCTTGCAGAAGGAGTATCGTGGAGAAGAGGACGAGTTCTACAACTACGACGAGAGAATGAAGGAGAAACTCATCCAGTGGAGGCGCGAGCCGGCCATCGTGAAGGTGGAGCGTCCCACGAACCTCGCGCGCGCAAAGGCCCTCGGTTACAAAGCGAAGCAGGGTATTATTGTCGTCCGCGTCCGTGTCCGAAAGGGTTCCGGACGCCACATCCGCCCGAACAAGGGAAGAAGGCCCAAGCGCATGGGTGTGAACAAGCTCACCCGCAGGATATCCATACAGCGCATGGCGGAGGAGCGCGCAGCGAGGAAGTATAAGAACCTCGAGGTTCTGAACTCCTACTACGTTGGAGAGGATGGGCAGCACTACTGGTTCGAGATCATACTCGTTGACCCGCACAGCCCCGCGATCCTCGCAGACAAGGACCTCCGATGGATCACCGAGCCGCAGCACCGCGGCCGTGCATTCCGCGGACTGACGAGCGCCGGCAAGAAGGGAAGAGGCCTGCGCAGAAAGGGCAAGGGTGCAGAGAAGATCCGCCCATCCCTGAAGGCAAACAACAGGAAGGCGAAGTAACGTGGCCTTCCCCCTCCTCTCTATTTCTGCCATGGTCTTCGTCCGAGCGACGGAGGATGAAGAGAAGGTAATGAAAGCGCTTGAACTCGTTCTGCCGCCAGAGGAAGAGAGAAAGAAGATGAAGATCCATATAGAGAAGAAAAAGGCAAAGGGCGTTCTGGGGAATCCGATAATCATTATAGAGGCAAAGGCGACGAGAAAGAGCGATGCACGCAAGTGGTGGGAGCACATACGTTCATTGCTCCGCGAAAAAGACGTTGAGTATATACTGCACCACCCAGATGACTTCATGGACGAGTTCGGTATTGTACATCTACGCTTCGACAAGCAGAGAGCGTATGATGGTGTTCCAGTCCTAACCGGCGGCGGAGGGGTGGTCAAGATCCGCGCCCAGTTGGAGGCATACCCCGCGAAGCCAGAGGAGTTCAGAAAGGCGTTTCTGAAACTCTTTGAGAGGGGTTAATGATTTTAACAACTCCACTCCAAGAGTATAACGTGCGTCGCTTCTACGATCTGGTAAGGATGGAGGAGATGGGCGATTGGGCGAATATTCTTGGATACGAACGGATTCTGACGGCGAATGATTGGATAGAAATCCGAGGAAAGAAGGGCAAGGCAAGGGCGGCAGCGAGAAAGGCAAGAAAAGAGGGAAAAATACCGATCTTCGTGGCGGAGAGCATAGAAGAGGCGAAAGAGGGTGCGTGGGTGGAGGACAGCGTTATGGAGATAAGAACGCTCATAGATATGCAGGTGGCCCACATCATGAGGGATAAGAACGTCCGTGCCATCATCACGCTAGAATACATGCGCCGTGGCTTCAGGGAGTTGCAGAACACGGCGAGGAATATCATTCTCCTCCACAAGGCGCGGGTGCCAATCATCCTAGCAAGTGGAGCAAGAAGGGAGGACGAACTGCGAGCGCCAAGGGACATTGCGGCAGTCGGAAGGATCCTGGGAATGAGCATACCCATGGCGCTTGCGACCGTTTCGGATAACTGGGAGGGAATAGTATGAGAATAAAGCCCGTGCCGCCAACGCTCAGGGAGAAGAGGCGTTATCTCCTCGTCAGAAATGCAACGTGGAATGAAATAATGGCCGCGGTGAAAAGAGAGTTCGGAAACGTCTATGCGGCGCTGGCACGCATGGCGAAGATCGAGGAAGAAGATGACTACGTCATCATTCGGGTTCGTAGGGACTTCGACTGGATGGTGAGGGCCACAATCGGCATACACGACTTTGGAAAGCCCGTGTGGGTAGAAAGGGAGTCGGGAACGATAAAGCGGTTGAAGAAGAAGATGGAAAAAGCTTCCCGCAAATGAGGTACTTCGTCAATTGTCTAATTACCACCTCAAGTTTTTAAGTAAAGAAATACCAGTATAAACTCGAAACCCGTACAGGACGGAGGTGATTGAATGGAAGAATGGATTAAGTACCTCATGTGGCTGGGCTGGTTCCTGGCCGTTATCGGGTACTGGCTGGGCAAGACAACCCTCGTGTGGGTCGCCCTTGCAGAACTGGTAATCGGTATCATTGTAGGTATAACAACGTTCAAGGAAGAGCTCAAGGGACTGTATGAGCGTGCAGTGTTCTATGCAGTAACGTACGGCATCGTGACGATCTTTGCGCTCGACACAGCGATCAAGTTTGGTCTAATGGCCTGGATCGGCACGTACCTGGGCCTTATGGCTTGGATCTACCTACCCGCAGCGATTCTCCAGTATATAGCAAAGATCTTCAAGGAGGGCTACTGAAATCCCTCCCTTCAAATTTTTCTCGAAATCATTATGAACGCAGTATGCAACAATCCCGTATTCTCAGGGCGGAGGATGTCCGTATTTTTCCACTTACGTAGGAGAACCTCGTAGACCTCGAAGGGAGTGAAGTCGTTCGTTCGTTCCTCCCTCGCGCGGAGCACCTGATCAATCGTCGGTAGATAGAGAACGAGGAAGCCCCCCGTCCTTAACGCCTTCGCCGCATTCCCGAAGGCGCGCCAGGGCTCCGGCAGATCAAGGAAAACGAGATCAACACCCCTTTCATCGATAGACTCATAGACAGAGCCGTCCTTGAACGTGATATGATCGCTCAGCCCGAAGAGTTCCGCGTTCTCCCTCCCTATGCGCAGGTTCTGGGGACGCACATCATAGGAATAGACGTGCCCGTCGGGGCGCACATGGTATGCAAAGAAGTTCGCCGCGAAGCCCGAACCGGTCCCCGCATCCACCACTCTCCAGCCCGGCCCGATGCCCGTGAGCCCGAGGATTATGGAAAGGTCCTTGGGATGTGTCCACTGTGGTCCGCGGCGCACCTTGAGCCAGAGATCGACGAAACGCGGTTCGGTAACTGTAAACGGTTCTCCGGTGGACGATACGGTTCTCCCCTCCTCGCGGACGAGGCCATACTCCGTGTTGTGGGGGAGTGACTTGGATATGTATCGCTTCCCGCTGGGACGGTGGATCAATAAGTGCATGGTTTAAACTGAACGGAGGCCCTTTTATTCATGCTCAACTACTTTGACCGTCTCGTTCTCGACATCGTTTCACAGATACCAGAGGGGAAGGTCACGACGTATGGGGAGATCGCAAAGGCGCTAGGCGACATCAGGGCGGCAAGGGCTGTGGGGGAAGCGTTGAAGAAGAATCCGAAGCCCGTAGAGATTCCCTGCCACCGCGTGGTCATGTCCGATGGATCTCTCGGTGGCTACGCCTTCGGTGGCCCAGAAAAGAAGAAGAAGATCCTAAAACGCGAGGGAATAACATTCAGGAACGGGAAAGTGGATCTGAAGGCGCATCTTATCACACATGAAGAGTTCAAGGCGCCGAAGATCTTCGAACGCATGAAGGGTGCGCAGAACCGCATGAGGGAAAAGATCGTCGTAGAAGAACCGGAGAACGTTAAGATAGCAGTGGGCGTCGACGTATCATACTGGGAGGATTTCGGCGTTGGAGCTGCAGTGGTTGTGGATCGCAGCGGGCGAGTTATAGAGACGAGAACGTGGGTGGGGAACGTCCTCTTTCCATACGTGCCCACATACCTTGCGTTCCGAGAGATGCCCTTCGTGTGGAACGTCCTGAGAGATCTGGAATTCGATGTGGTGCTGGTGGACGGGCACGGCTGGATACACCCGAGAAGGATGGGAGAGGCGACACACTTTGGCGTTGTCCTCGACATGCCTACAGTGGGCGTCGCCAAGAGCCGCCTCGTCGGAAGGGAAGAGAACGGAAAGATTTTCGTCAACGGCAAGCACGTGGGATGGAAGGTGGGGAAGGCCTACGTCTCCCCAGGCAACAGGATGAGCGTTGAGGGGGCACTGCGTGTGGCGAGGGCTTTCTGGAAAGTAGGAAAGCAACCACTACCCCTGCTGCTGGCCCACAAGACAGCCGTGACGAAGATGCGGGAGGAAAGAGAAAGGAGGGAACTCCACATCACCACAGAACGTCGGGTAGTCAAAAATACCACATTACTCCGGAAGCTCAGCACAGAGGTAGCAGGCGCGATTAGAAAGATTCACAAATAGGGCTGCAAGGGTTAATACTCCGAATCGACCCAGCGTCGTGGAGAAAAACCCATCGGTAATCGCCGTCGCGGCGTGCCTTTTATAACATTTGCCCGCGGAATAATATTCAGTAGAAAAAATAGACAAGGGGATGATCACCTTGAAGACCGTCATCGAAAAGGCAGTCAAGAGGGCTCGGGCCGAGCAGGCGGCGAAGGCAAAAACGGGGAAGGATGAAGATCTAGAGGCATTTTTGAAGGAGGCCCTTCCCACGATCCGCGTTGTCGGTGCTGGAGGTGCAGGAAACAACACAATAACCCGCCTGCACGAGATGGGCGTCAAGGGCGCCGAGCTCATTGCAATAAATACTGATGCTCAGCAGCTCGTATACACGCCCGCAGACAGAAAGATTCTCATCGGTAAGCGTCTTCTCAAGGGTCTCGGCGCTGGATCC
>CAYZOD010000053.1:0-4734 GCA_964480165.1 uncultured archaeon | reverse complement strand
CGGGGACCTTCGCCGCGTGAAGGCGACGTCATGCCTGGCTAGACCACGGCCCCGTGGCCAGGTTCTCCGGCCGCGCGAAGCATTTGGAATTTTGGTGAGAGAAATTAAAAAACTACGAGGTAAGATATGGACGTGGCAGGATTCATCGACGTTCTTACAGCGACGGTTCTGGACAGTCTGCTCGGGCTTGTGGGCATATTCTCCCTCTATGTTAGTGAAAAAACACTGCACAGAATTGTAAATTTCATGGTTGCGTTCGCAGCGGGCGCAATGCTCGCAGGGGCCCTTTCGCACCTCCTCCCGAAGGCGCTGGGCATGACTGAGTGGGCAGCGGAGATCGCATTACTGGGATTCTCCCTCTTTTTCATACTTGAAAGGTACCTGCACTGGCACCACTGCCACGAGACAGGTAAGTGCGAGGTCCACCCTGTGACAACGCTTACGATCATTGGCGATGGAATACACAACTTCATTGACGGCCTCGTTATTGCCGCATCGTTCCTTGTAGATACCATAACGGGCTGGATGACCACTGCCCTGATCATAGGTCACGAACTGCCCCAGGAACTGGGCAACTTCTCAGTGCTTATCTACGGCGGATACACGAAGAAGCGGGCAATCCTCTGGACGTTCGTATCGCAGGCTACGTGCATACTTGGTGGTATCTTGGGCTGGTTCCTCACGCCGGAGTGGCTGAAGGCGCCGCTCCTCGCCTTCGCAGCGGGCGGGTTCATATACATTGCGGCGTCTGACCTCGTTCCAGAACTGCACAAGGAGAAGAATCTGCGGAAGAGCACGGCACACTTCCTGGCATTTCTCCTGGGCGCCGCGTTCATGATCGGTATAAAGATCCTGGTGCATCACTGATGGCGTTCGTTGAAGTAAATGATCGGGCCGCGAAGGAGTTACAGAGGGGGGCGCTCCACGTCTACGCCCAGAACATCATCAGATCCGACGCCGCGCCGGGAGACTGGGTGGAGATCCGCCACGGTGCCGAAGTCCTTGGATACGGATTCTACAACCCTCGATCCGCAATCACCCTTCGCCTCTACACATGGGAGGAAGAGGAGCCGGAAGAGGTTCTCGCGAGGCGATTGAAAGAGACGGCGCGCTGGAAGGGACGATTATACAGCGATACATACAGATGGATATTCGCTGAGGGCGACCTTGTTCCAGGACTCGTCGTAGATCGGTTCAGGGACGTTGCAGTGGTGAAGAACCAGACGCTCGGGCTGGAAAGATACCTTGAATTCATAGCGGGGGAGATGAGAAAATACGGAGTAGACCACATCTATCTAAAGGGGAAGGGTGTCGGAAGAAAAAGGGAGGGGCTGCCGCAGGTGGAACGGTGGCTGATTGGTGGAAGAAAAGAGCCCGTAGTTATTGAGGAAGGAAGTGCGAAGTTCTACGTGGACGTTGTCGGCGGCCAGAAGACCGGCTTCTACCTCGATCAAAGAGAGAACAGGATAGAACTGGAAAGATATGTGGAGGGCGGAATGAAAGTCCTCGACGTGTTCGCATCGACGGGGGGTTTTGGAATCCACGCAGCGGTCCACGGAGCAGACATCACATTCGTGGAACTCGGCAGAACTGCGAGTAAGATGATCAAAAAGAATATGGAACTGAACGGAGTGAGAGGGAAGATCATAACCGCGGACGCCGTGGATACCATGAGAAAGCTCCTAAATAATGGAAAGAGATATGATGTGGTCATTCTTGATCCGCCGGCACTAGCGAAGGGAAAGGCAGATATGAACCGAGCGAAAAAGATGTACTTCCTCATAAACGAACTTGGCGCGAAACTCGTGGAAGAGGGTGGAATCCTAGTATCCTGCTCCTGCTCGCACCCCATAACCCCAAAAGAGTTCATAGGAATCGTGAAGGGTGCTGCGGAAAAGGCAGGGCGGAGAATCCAGATGCTCGGAGCGCTGAGAGGGCAAGCGCCAGACCACACCGTGTATTTACCTCAGCCGGAAACACAGTATCTGAAGTGCGGTTTCTTCCGTGTTGAATAAAAATAAAGGGCGAGTGATACTTACATGGGGTTGAAGATCATCGAGATGCTAAAGAGGCCCATAAGGGGTTTCACGGAAGTAGAAAAAGAGCTTCCCCGATTCCAGAAGTTTAGGGATGCTATGCTGATCGTCAGCAAGAACGTAGAAAGGTATAGAGAACACCACTTCGACCACCTTATGGACATAGGGATCCAGCACCCGGATGAAAGAAGGGGCATAGAGATACTGGAAGGCGTGTCAGAGATAGCAGAAACGTACGGCAGGTACCGGAACGCACCGTTAGTTAAAAATGAAATCCTCCAACATGTGAAGCACATATATCAACTCCACCAGATGCACGAGCCCGAGCACGCGTTCAAGAGGAGTCACGAGGCGATAACAACCCTTGCGAGCGTTGCAAAGAGGATGAGGGAACTCGAGATAGATGAAGATATTATCGCAAAGGCACTGGCTGCCGCAAGGCAGATCGACCGCATGCACCCGGACAGATTGCACAAAGAGTATGTGGAGAGAATGAACGCAATCGAGAGGGCGCTGCAGGAGAATGACAGGAAGGCGGCCGCGATGAGGCTTGCGGAACTCCTAGAAAACTGGAGGAGAAGCGATGCTTGAAAGGATACGCAAAGAGATCAGCGGGATAAGAGAGAACATCGATGGAAAGCGCGTTGCCGTGCAGGTTCCAGAGGGACTCAAACAATACTCCGCAGAGATAATGGACGCGTTGAGGAGGAATGGAGCGCGAGAGGTCTTCCTGTTCATCGATCCCAACTTCGGCGCCTGCGATCTAAAGGATATGGAAGCAAGGAAACTTGGCGCAGATGCCCTAATCCACTTCGGCCACAACCGCTTTGGTAGGATCACGGAAACGGAGATCCCTGTGATTTACATCCCAATAACACTGGAATTGGACGTGGAAAAGATAACAAGCGTGCTACAGGAAATAGACGGGAGGATCGCCCTCTGCACAACTGTTCAGTATCTCCCATATCTGAACGAGATCAAAAAACTGCTGGGAGATAAGATAGTAATCGGTAGGGGCGTTCTTGCAACGGAGGGTGGACAGGTGCTGGGCTGCGATCCAGGGGCGTGCAACGTAGAGGCAGACGTGAACGTGATCATAACCGACGGCATCTTCCACGGAATACTCGCAAAAATGCAGACGGGGAGGAAGACGTATATACTCACGCCGGCGGGAAAACTCATAGATGTTGAGCCACACGTCGAAAGATATCTACGTCAGAGGGAAACGGCGAAGATACTTGCAAGGGGAGCAAAAAGGGTGGGCGTTGTCATAACGACGAAGATGGGCCAGATGTATACAGACGTTGCCGAGAGAATTGCTGAGATCATTCAAAACGCAGGAACGGACGCGGATATCCTCGTGTGCGATTATTTCTACCCGGAATACGTTGAAGGTATGCCCTATGATGCATACGTATTCACCGGCTGCCCACGCGTGCCCATAGATGATTACACGCGATTCGAGAAACCGGTATTAACTGTGGCAGAGGCGATGGAGATATGGGGAAGATAAAGAAGCACGTCGAAGAGATCAAGAAGCTCGCTAAACGGAGTGGCAGGGAAATTACTGTGGAGGTGTCTAAATCACGGCATGGGCCCTACTTACGCGTGGAAACCAATGTATTCGCCACTGAAGATCTACACAGGACGCTACAACTCGCGGAAAGCATACACAATTACGCTAAAAGGAACAAAATCCATGCAGCGTTGGACATACGCATACCCGGGGAAGACACAAAATATATGCTCCACATCCCATTCAACTACAAAAAGGGGCCATACAAGCTCCCAAAGATCCGTGGAAAAACCCTGCACCACGGCTCAAAAGCTGAGCAGCCAGGAAAAATCGCAATTGCCCTGCCCATAGCCGACGGCCGACACATATTTGACGATGTGGGCATCATTAAAATAGAGAATAATGGGGAAGCAAAGGTCCTGACAGACTTCGACGTTCTTGGCATTCACCACGACGGAAATGAGGTAGAGCTCCACATCGGCGAGGTCCTCACAGACCACTACGATCGTGTAGATAGCAAGGTGCGCGTATGGAGAGATTTCATAAATCATCTGCGGGAGAGGGGCATTAAACTTAAACTAGCGGCCCCAATAATGCTGCTTGTCGCAGATCCGCTCACAGTGGAAGAGAACAAAGGGAAAATAAAGGAAACAATGGTGCGAAGCGGTTTCAGAAACCACGGCCTGATCACAACAACGTACACAGCATACAAGCAGTGGAAAGAGATTCTGAACGCTGCTGCACGCATCCCCATTGAAGATCATAGCGAACTGCTTCGTCCTGCCCAGAGAGCGCTGGTGAGCGGCGATCTAAACGAGTTGGCAAACTGGTCTATGCTTTTCGAAACGATATCGGAGAACCGTAAGCACATAAACAAGGGGATAAAGGCAGGGAAATGGCCACAAATAAAGATAGAGATCCTCCGATTCCGAGAGCATCTAGAAAAAGCCAAAAGAGAAATAAAAAAGAAGAAAATGAAGAGGGATCCCGTGACCCCCTTGCAATACATCGTGTTATCTGGGGGATCGTGCAGCACCTCCCCCCAGATGCAGCAAACGGGCTAAAGAAGAAGTTTGGCAAACGGCCACTCTGAATATAAGTGCTTCTCCCCATTCCTGTTTTGATCGGTGCCGGGGTGCCCGAGTGGTCTAAGGGGCCGGACTTGAGATCCGGTGGGCCGCT
>CAYZOD010000052.1:0-4748 GCA_964480165.1 uncultured archaeon | reverse complement strand
TCGTGAGTTCCTCATAAAAGAGGGCTTCCCCGAGGAGAACATCGACGTTGTCTAATGCCCTCCACATATTCTTTGCTGTCGTGATGCGTCCCGCGTTTAGAATCGTGTTATTCCAAACACCTTCATGAACGAATATCCGAGGGTAATTACGCATAGAAGAATCGTCACCGCCGCCAGTGCTTTTCTGTTCGGGTTCCAGCGGTCGAGCGCCTCACTGAAGCGGTCTTCATACCTCTTCGCTACCCAGAATGAGAACAGGGCAAGGAGTATGCCTGATATGGCGTCGTATACCCAGTGCTGGACGAGTACTATCGTCACGAAGGGTGTTACGAAGCCGTTCAACACGAGGATGCCCCTTGCAAGTGGATGCTTCTCTTTCCACACGAAGTACATGGCGAGAAAGACCGCCAGTGCAGTATGTAATGACGGGAAGACGAAGCGGTGGTTCGCGAGGTTCATGAGGGGCGATTCGATGGGGTTAAATCCGTAGACAATGTGTGGCGGGTAAACAAACGCAATCGCATATATGGTCATGGTCGTTCCGAGCATGGCGGCAAGTCCCAGGAGCTCTGCATCCAGGTCTTTTGGCCTTCGTGTTACGAGGAACCATGCGGCAGTGCCTACGAGCGTGGACGTGAATCCAACCGTATACCACTTCTTAAGCACCCATTCAAGGGCGGGAACGCTGTGGATGATGGAGTAAGCGTTGCTGTATAGTGACCACTCGGTCCAGGGGAGCTTGAGCAAGGTGTCCGTCCAGTTGTGGGGGTGGAGGACATTATGGTTGAAGTCAGTATATACGAACCATGCTGCCAAGAGCGTGCCCGCCACGAAGATACGTTTCAGGTAATCCTCTGCGTTCACGTATGAATCCCTGTGTCAAATCTTTAATGAACTTCCGCTCCCTTCCCTCCGTGGCGCTTCCACCCGAAATCCTCGGCGAGATCATCGGTCTCCACGTCCGTGTGGTCAATGCGACGCACCCGGGCTACATAGGGATAGAGGGGACCGTCGTGGACGAGACGAAAAACTTATTAGTGGTGGAGACGCCAGATGGAATTAAAAAACTTCCCAAGCCAGATATTGTGGTAGAGTTTCGGCTCCCAAGCGGGGAGCTAATTTGTGTGGACGGTGCTGAGATAACCGTCCGTCCGGAAGAGCGGACAAAAAAGCTGTGGAGGAAGGTCCATGCGCGCAGTAGTCATAGGAAATGAGGTCATTGAGCCACCCCAGAAGGAGGACTGTGGCGACAAGAAGTGCCCGTTCCATGGGGACGTGACGGTTCATGGTCAGCTGATCGTCGGTCGTGTCATATCAGATAAGATGCAGCGAACTGTGGTTGTCGCCCGTGAGGGTGCACGCTACGTCAAGAAGTATAAGCGTTACATGCGCGTCACCTACAAGATCCACGCCCACAACCCGCCCTGCGTGAACGCGCATGTGGGTGACATCGTTCTCCTGGGCGAGACGCGCAAACTCGCAAAGACCGTGAACTTCGTTGTTCTCAAGATCATTAAGAAGGCAAAGGAGGGAGAGCAGTGAAGGCCATTAGCGCTTCCGTTACGAAGGGTATTACCGTCGGCACGCTCCTCACTTGCGCGGACAACACGGGCGCCCGAGTCCTCAAGGTCATAGGCGTCGTCGGCTACAAGGGCGTCAAGCGACGTTATCCAAAGGCGGGCGTCGGCGACATCGTCATCGCCTCCGTCAAGAAGGGTACGCCGGACATGAAGAAGAAGGTGGTCCGCGCTGTTGTCATCCGCCAGCGCATGCCCTACAGGCGTGCGAACGGCACCAGGATCGCCTTTGAGGATAATGCAGCGGTCATAGTCAATGACAAGGGGGAGCCGAAGGGTTCCGAGATAAAGGGACCCGTGGCGAAGGAGGTTGGAGAGCGCTTCCCCAAGGTTGTGAGAATCGCGTCCATAGTGGTGTGAGCCATGACGATCAAGATCGGTTATCAGCCCAGGAAGCAGAGAAGGTTCCGTTTCCGCGCGCCCCTCCACGTCCGTCAGAAGATGGTGGCCGCGCACCTCTCCAAGGAGCTCCGCGAGGAGTTCAAGCGCCGCTCCCTTCCAGTGAGGAAGGGGGACAAGGTTCGTATCCTGCGCGGCAAGTTCAAGGGCAAGGAGGGCGTCGTCGCGCGCGTGGATCTCCGCCGCCTGAAGGTCTTCGTTGAGGGCATCACCCAGAAGAAGGCTGATGGTTCAGAGGTCCTGTTCCCGCTGGATCCGTCCAACCTTTTGATCATTGAGGTAGACAGAAGCGATGAAAGGAGGTTCGCATAATGGCGCTCGTAGGTGGAGGTTCAAGGCATCTCAAGCGTTTGGCCGCGCCGAAGGCCTGGAAGATCAAGCGTAAGAAGCGCTTCGGCACGTGGGTGACCAACGTAATCCCCGGTCCTCACCCCAAGGAGCGCTCCATCCCTCTGCGCATTCTCGTTCGCGATCTCCTCGGCCTCGCGGACAACGCGCGTGAGGCGGACTTCATCATCCGTTCCGGCAAGGTGCTCGTGGACGGCGTTCCCAGGAAGAACCCCCGATTCCCTGTGGGACTCTTCGACGTCGTGGAGATCCCTGATGTGGAGAAAGTTTTCCGCATCATTCTCGACGAGCAGGGCCGTCTCGTGCCCAAGGAGATTCCAGCGGACGAGAAGAAGATCAAGCTCGTCCGTGTGGAGCGCAAGATGATAATCAAGGGTGGTAAAGCGCAAATAACCACCCACGACGGCAGGAACTTCATACTCGAGGATGCGAAGGACGTGCGCCCAGGAGACGTGCTCAAAATATCTGTACCTGAGCAGAAGATCGAGGAGGTCCTCCACCTCAAGGCGGGCAACCTCGTCTACGTCCTTTCGGGCAGACACGCCGGTACCATCGGCAAGATCGACGGGGTCAACAAGGGTGACGTCATACGTGAGCGCTCCGTAGACCTTTCGGTCCAGGATGCCAAGATACAGACCGCCGCGAGGAACGTCTTCGTGGTGGGCAAAGAGTCCCCGGCCATAAGCCTGTAAGGTGAGGAATGATGAGCGAGAACCCAATGCGGGAGATACGCATCGAGAAGGTCGTCATCAACATGGGTGTGGGCGAGCCGGGCGAGCGCCTGGAGAAGGCAGAGACCATACTCGCCCGCATCGTCAAGACGATCACTGGCAAGGACTACAAGCCGGTCAGGACCATTGCGAAGAAGAAGATTCCGAAGTGGGGTATCCGTCCCGGTCTCGCCATAGGCGTCAAGCTCACGCTCCGTGGTGAGGACGCGGAGAAGTTCCTCCGTGCCGCCCTCGAGGCGGTGGAGAACAAGATCCCCGCACGCTCCTTTGACAACCAGGGTAACTTTTCCTTCGGCATCAACGAGTACATCGACCTGCCCGGCATCAAATACGATCCGAAGATAGGTATATTCGGTATGGACGTCTCCGTCTCCCTGGAGCGTCCCGGATATCGCGTGAAGAGGCGCAAGATCCGCCGCGCGAAGGTGGGTAAGACTCACCTGATCACGAAGGATGAGGCAATTGCCTTTGTCAAGGATAAGTTTGGTGTGGAGGTAATCTAAGATGGGGAAGAGGAGACCACGCGCTCGTCACGGGAAGAACGTTAAGTGCCAGCGCTGCGGGCGTCCTGAGGCGGTCATAAGGAAGTATGGCCTCATGCTCTGCCGCCAGTGTTTCCGCGAGGTGGCCCGCGAGCTGGGATTCGAGAAGTATTCGTAAGGTGATGATCATGACGCGAGTAGATCCCCTGGCAGACGCACTCAACGCCATCAAGAACGCCGAGATGGCAGGTAAGAGAGAGATCACGCTCTACCCCGCGTCCAAGCTCCTGCTCAGGGTCCTTGAGATTATGCAGAAGCACGGCTACATAAAAGAGTTCGAGTTCATAGACGACGGGCGCGAGGGCATGGTGCGTGTCGTCCTCGCCGGCACCGTGACGAAGTGCGGTGCGATCCGCCCGAGGTACGCCGTTAAGAAGGATGGTTGGGTGGATTGGGAGAAGCAGTTCCTCCCCGCGAGAGGTATAGGCATCCTCATCGTCTCGACACCCGAAGGATTGATGACCCACGAGGAGGCAAAGCAGAAGGGCCTGGGCGGTCGTCTGATCGCCTATGTGTACTGAGGTGTGACCCATGCAGAGACTGGTAAGGGAGATAGACATACCTGAGGGCGTGAGCGTCGACGTGGACGGTATGACTGTTACGGTCACCGGCCCACTGGGCACGCTCAAGAGGACCTTCAACAACACGGGCATCGCCATAGAGAAGGCGGACAACAAGGTCATCGTCCGTGCACTCTCCCACAAGCGCAAGGCGAAGGCGAACGCCGGAACCGTTGAGGCGCACATACGCAACATGATCAAGGGCGTCCAGAAGGAGTGGGTATACAAACTCCGCGTCGTCTACTCCCACTTCCCGATCAAGGTCGCTGTCAAGGGCGACGTCGTGGAGATAGTGAACTTCCTCGGTGCCAAGACGCCCAGGTACGCACGGATCATGCCCGGTACGAAGGTGGAGATCAAGGGTCAGGATATAATTGTCCGTTCCATAAACAAGGAGGCAGCGGGTCAGACGGCCGCGAACCTCGAGACCGCTACGAAGCTCGGCCCTGACTTCGACCCGCGTAAGTTCCAGGACGGTATATACATCGTCGAGAAGGCCGTGTGGGGTGAAGAAAAATGAGCATAGTCGCACTCAAGCGAAGGAAGCCCCGTTTCCGCAGGCAGCACGGTCCTTGGAGCAAGAGACTCAGG
>CAYZOD010000051.1:0-4751 GCA_964480165.1 uncultured archaeon | reverse complement strand
GGTTTCTTCACCTCTCCGCTACACCCGTTCTCATCATCGCCCCTTTAATTTTGTTACTCGTTCTTTAATGCGTGAAGGTCTGTCCCAAGTGCGGTCGAACGGAGAAGGAAGTCCCGTTCATCGGCTTCTTCTGTCGTGACTGCTACCTTGAGGAGCATCCCGTCGTTCGAATACCTGAACGGTTAGAACTTTCATACTGTGTGATGTGTGAGCGCATATACACGGGAAGATGGACAGAGTTCTCCCTTGAGGCGGTGCGTGACTGGCTTACGAAGCGCTTCAGGGTGGATATGGACAATGCGCACATATCATTCTCCTTTCCGGAGGTGGACGAGGATCGTATTGCCTTCAACTACATCGTTCGAGGGAAGATAGAGGGTGTTGACGTCGAGGTGCCCGGATCCGGCGAGATCCGATTAAAGAAAACGCTCTGCCCCCGGTGTGCAAGGGAGTCCGGCGGTTACTACGAGGCGATCATACAGGTAAGGGGCAGCAACATCTACGAGCATGCAGAGGAGATAGCGAACATGGTTGTCCACGGGAAGGGAGAGTATAACTTCGTGGCAAAGGTGATAGAACGTCGCGAGGGTGTAGATCTATATGTTGGATCTAGGAAGATAGCGGACAAGGTGGCGAAGCGCATAGAGAAGAAATACGGCATAAAGGCGGTTCGCTCATACACCCTCGTCACGGAGAAGAACGGGAAGCGGCTGTACCGCCTTACCGTTGCCTTGCACTTCAAGGACTGATTTCGAATAGTTTTCCCCTCACGCCAGGGTTGAACACGACCGTTTCTCCTATTCTCTCAACAACGCCCGCTCGTTCATGTATATGCCCCACCACGGCATACCTTGGCTGATGCTCCTCTATGTACCAGCGGACCGCCTCGGATCCCACATCGTCCCCGTTTATGGTTCTCGCGAGCTTCGTTTCCTTTGGTGGCGCGTGGGCGATGAAGACATCTGTCTCCCCCAGTTTTTCCAGGATCTTGAACGCGTATTCCTCGTCCCACTCGAAGAGGGTGTTCCACGGCGTGCGAGGCGCCCCTCCGATGCCGCCAATGCGAATACCGTTGTACTCTTCGACCCTGCCATGGACAACGTGTGGGAAGAATTCTCTCAGGTGTTCGGGCCACTCGTTGTTTCCCGGAACGATGAAGAGAAACTCGCGCACGGGAAGAAGGATCTCTGCGGCGGTTGCTAACCCTCTTTCCGAGAAGGTCAGATCTCCGGCGCATATATAAAGGTCAGCACCCTCGTTTACGAGGGAACGGAGGGCGTGCCAGTCATTATGTATATCCGTGAATGCGATAGCCCTCATATCACCACCATATAAAGTTGATGGTGGGAATGTTTAACCGCATACCTATACCCATTAACCATTCGTATCTTCTGCGTTAAGAAGGGATCATATCAATAGTATTCTCGGGGGCGGATGGTGGAGGCGACACGCGGCGTCAAGGCCGTTAAGATCAACGGGAACAAGAAGGAGTCGGACTGGATCACAGTCCCTAACGTCATGTACTACGACCTTTACGTGAACGGTGAGCGCATTGTAGAGCTACGTGCGATGCCCTTCGCGTTGAAGGAGCTGGCCATAGGATACCTTCTTGCCAACGCATACGTCGAGGAACCGCATCTCATCGAGACTGTTTCTGTAAAGGCAGACCGCATAGATGTCTACGCCGATTCTGAGTTCGAGTTCAGATACCAGTACTTCAAGGAAAAGGGCATAAAGCCCATAGAGTCCGTAAAGATCGAGCGTATAACGTCCAACTACCAAGTATCCCGCCAGAAGATTTATGAGAAGCTTGCCCTTGCAGAGGAGAAGGCCGTTCTGTCCAAGGAGATCCCCGGGACGAGTTTTGCATTCATCGCCGACTACAACGGCTACTTCTTCATCGCCGAGGACGTATATCCCGACTCCGCATTCTACAAGGCGCTCGGGAGGGCGGTCTCCCAGAACTTCGACTTCAGGCGATCCATGGTCGTCCTTTCCGATGTTCTCTTCCCCGAGTTCGTTGTCTTCTCTGCGTACATGGGTATTCCACTCGCAGGGTCTCTCCGCGGCGTGCCCTCCCTCTCCGTCGATATCTCCGAGACTATCTCCGGCCAGACCCTCTTCTACGTTGAGCCGAGGGACCTCATCGTCCTCTCCAATCCGCAAAGGATTATATAGATCTTTGTCGTTCTTTTGCCGTGCGGCGCGATCTTTCGTTTCTCGGTGCACTGGCGCTTCTCATAGGTACGCAGATAGGTGCGGGAATCCTCGGTCTTCCCAAGGTCCTGGCGCCCCTTGGCTTCTTCTGGGGAACGGTGGTCCTCTTCTTCGCTGCTATGGCCCTCGCGCTGACGGCAATCATGCTCGTCGAGGCGATCTATCTGACGAACCCGCGGTACCACTACTTTGAACTTACCGAGCACCATCTTGGCCGTCGCGCAGCCCTTTTCCTCATCCTCGCAATACTTTATGCAGGGTATGGATCCCTCGTGGCATATACTGCAGGTCTTGGGGATATCATTGCGTCGTTCATGGGTGGTTCCCCCCAGTTCTGGGCAGGACTTTCATGGGCAGTTCTCTCGCTGATCGTCTTCCTCGGTCTCCGCGTCTCCGGCGCCGCAGAGGAGTCGCTCACAATTCTCATGATTCTCCTCATCACAACGATCTTCCTCTGGGCCCTTCCGGAAATGCATCCATACACGAGGCCCTTTGACGTTTCATCGTTTGTTGTCGCCTTCGGCGTTGCTGTCTTTGCCTTCTCCGGTCACCTCGTCGTTCCTGAGGTTCTTCAGGGAGTCAGGAACATGAACAGAACGAATCTAGTAATCCTTGCGGCGTTCTCCCTCGTCTTTCTCATGTATTCCTTGTTCTCCCTCGCCATCATAGGCGTGGCCGGTGGAAACGTGCCGGATATAGGGACGAAGGCACTTATCCAGAACGTGGGTCCGGATCTTTCATTCATAGCGATCCTCCTTCCCCTCCTCACGATTACGACGTCCTTTATAGGGGTTGGCATCGCTCAGAAGGACATTCTGAAGGAGATCGTCAGGAATAAGTTCGCCGCCTGGGTTCTTGCCATGCTCCCACCGGTCCTCATATACCTGATGGGTGCCGACTCCTTCGTCAGCGCTATATGGCTTGCTTCGTTTGGTATTATTATCGCTTCGGGAATCCTTCCCCCTCTCCTACTTCGCTACGCCCGCAGAGAGAGGAGAAGGTCCCTAACGCCCATACCCGACTGGCTGATCGATATAACGCTGGCTTTCTTCGTCATCGTGCTTGCATATTCCATAATTTCTGCTGTGTTTGGGTGGAGTTCCGTGTGAGAATAAGAAAGGGTGTTAGAGGGGCTGGAAGCGTCCCTCTAGCTTCTTGAGAACCTCTGGAAGTGTTGTGTACTCCATCTCGTTCTCTGCGAGGCGGTGTGGCTCGAATGGCCCGTGGCGGCGCATGTAGTCCGCAACGGCGTTGGCCATTTCTCTTGCGCGGTCGAAGGCGGGGTCGTCGAACATGTCCACAGGCCCCTCTAGCATGCCGTTGGCGATCTGGAAGCCCATGGCTATGACCCTGGGAGGACCGTCGAAGCGCGTCGGGTGCGCGTCCCTAAACGCTACCGGCATGAGCGGGCCGTTGTGGGAACCCCTCATCCAGCCCTGGACAAGGTGCGGGAACGCGAAGGGTTCGAGGACCTCACCCACCGCTGGGAAGCCGTGCTGGGCACGGACGATCATGACGGGGTCATCCTTTCCGACGTATTTACCCGCGATCTGGTTCAGGAGGTCCGTGGAGGTTACTGCGCCTACCTCGCCATCCTTCTTGCGGAAGACGGACTTGATGACGTATCTGCCGGGCTGGCCGATGAGCGCCAGCATGTCATACATCTCTTCCGGTGTTCTGAAACGCACCTTGCGGTGTGCCTTGACGTCGTGGACCTCGAACTCGAACCCGTCGTGCATGCTCGGATCGAAGACCAGACCGGCTGTGTTAAAGGGGTCTGCGAACATGCGGAAGAGCGGCATGTTCCACGCGCCGGGCTCGGTCTTGTCCGCCGCGAATATGATCACCGGTTCGGACGGACGCTCCTCGAATGCCATCTCTGCCACTCCTGGACCCATTCCCTTGAGGTTGCCCGAGAACGTGTCCTTGAGGAGGTCCTGGCCGGCGCCGTAGAGTTTAAGTTCCTTCGCCACGTCGGCACACTGCTTGAAGACGTCCCATGCAAGCCCATGTATTTCTGGGTTCTCTATGAACTTGTCGTGGGTCATGACGAGGATCAGGTCGTCGCCCACGTGGCCCACGTAGTAGTCAAAGATCTTGCCGTCCTCACGGGCCTCCTCCAGGAGATCCTCCGCCGTGAGGATGATGTCCGGGTGGACAGATGAGTGGCCGGGGAACCCACCAACATCCGCCTTTATCACGGAGAGTGTTACCTTCATGTTATCACCCAAGAAAGAACGCATTCTACATATAAAATAGTGATTTTTGTGCCTGCGCGGTGGTTACAAAGAAAAAGAAGGGTGAATCACTGCTTTCCCATCTTGACGATGCGGAACTTGGGCGGTTCCAGCCACTGAGAGCGGCAGCGCGGGCACTTCGACGCCTCATGCACTGACGGCTTGAACACAAAGCCACACTTCTTGCAGCGCTGGGGAATGATCGCCAAACGCATGCCCTTGCGCTGTATGGAAAACTGGATGTGCTTCAGGTCGTCGCGCACCGTTCGCACATCTATCTTCAGAATCCTCGATATG
>CAYZOD010000050.1:0-4761 GCA_964480165.1 uncultured archaeon | reverse complement strand
GACATACTGGGGTGATCGCATGTGGAAGTTCGTGGGCAGGTATAGGAAGGGCAGGAAGGTCATCAAGTTCACGAAGCTCATCGAGGCGGAGAAGAAGGAACGCGCGCTAGAACTTCTCTACTCGGACCTTGGCTCCAAGCACCACGTTAAGCGCTCCCAGATCGTGATTGAATCAGTGGAAGAGGTGAAGGAATGAGGGCAGATGAGGCGCTGAGGGCTATAGATGAGCAGATTGCTGTGCTCTCGGCGATTGTTCAGGAGACGGACGCCACGATAAAGGCACTGAAGGAGATAAAGGAACGCGGGGAAGCATTGATCCCCATAGGCGCCGGCGTCATGGTACCCGTCAAGATGAGCGGCGAGAAGGTGCTTGTAAACGTGGGCGGCAACATACTCACAGAGAAGGACATCGACTCTGCCATAGAGGTCCTCCAGAAGCGGAAGGACGCGGTTCAGTCCGCCCTGGAGAAGACGCGCCAGCAGAGGATCAAACTGGTGGAGCAGATACGAAGGGTGCAGAGGTAATGTTCGAGGCGTTCTCAAAGGCGCTGAGGAAGTTCGCCGACGGCGTGGCGTCGGCAACGGGTGCTGGGATAACAATACGTGAAGAACACATCGACGAGGCACTGGACGACCTCGAATTATCCCTCCTCCAGGCGGACGTCGCGCTGGAGGTAGTGGAACGGTTAAGGGAGATCCTCAAGGAGAAACTCGTAGGCAGAAAGGTCTCCGGAAAGAAAGATATCGTGAAGGTCATAAGGGATGCCCTTGTGGAACTGCTGAACGTTCCCGCACCGAGCATTACCCCGCCGGGGGAGAAGCCGTATATCATTCTCTTCGTCGGGCCAAATGGGGTAGGAAAGACAACGACCATAGCCAAGATCGCATACCTCCTCAAGAAGAAAGGATACTCTTCGGTCATCTCTGCATCTGACACCTTCAGGGCGGGGAGCATAGAGCAGACGGAGGAGTGGGCAAGGAAGGTCGGTGTAAGGGTGGTCAAGCACGACTACGGTGCAGATCCCGCGGCGGTTGCCTTCGACGCGGTCAAGAGCGCAAAGGCAAGGGGAGACGACTACGTGCTCATAGACACAGCCGGCCGCCAGGAGACGAACGAGAACCTCATGGAGCAGTTGAAGAAGATAAAAAGAGTCGTGCGTCCCCATCTGACGGTCTTCGTCGGCGAAGCCATAACGGGCAACGCGCTGCTGGAGCAGATAAGACGGTTTGACGAGGAGTTGGGCGTCGACGCGGTTGTCCTGACGAAACTGGACACGGACGCTCGGGGCGGCTCTGCATTCACGGCAACGGTTGGTGCTGGAAAGCCCATAATCTTTGTGGGTTTGGGAGAAAGCCCAGACGATCTCAAGCCCTTTGATCCGGAGGAGATTGTCGAGGCGATCTTCGGGCAAGATTGATATCAACATCCGTGCATATTCTAACATGGAGATTCGCTACGATAGGGAAGCCGACGCAGTGTATATCCGTATAGGCGGCGGAAAGGTTGCAGAGTCGGAGGAAGTAGATGACGGTGTAATCGTAGACTATGACGAGAAAGGAAACGTAATAGGCATTGAGATCCTCGAATTCAGCAAGAAGAAGATCGACCTCAATAAACTAGTGATGGAGCCCTCGTCTATTCTGCCCGTATAGGTGGGTGCATGAGATTCGTATGGACAATCCACGCGCTGGAGCGCATGAAGCAGAGGAGAATCAGCAGGACGGAGATAGAAGATTGTATAAAGAAATACATGGCGAAAATGCGCGACAAGCACGGGAATCTGATGCTCATTTGCAGAGAGAATGGCTATGCAATCGTCATCATTGCCAAGGACTGTGGGGGCGACTGCCTGAAGATAATCACGGCATACCGAACATCGAAGCTGAAGAAATATACGGGGCAATAACCCTTATTTAAACCACCCGTTCTATCTTCTCTTAATGCTGGAGAGAATACGAAACGCCTTTCAGATTCTGTCAAGGGACGCCGACGTGGATAGAGCGCTCAAAGAGGTCCAGAGGGCACTCATTGCGGCGGACGTGGATGTGGGAGTCGTTGCAAAACTCGTGAAGGAGATAAAGGGCGCTGAGATACCGAAGGGCGTCCCGAAGTCCAGATACGTCATGAAACTCCTCTACGACCGCCTCGTGGATATCCTTGGAGGAAAAAAAAGACCGTTCCCTGTAATACCTCAACGGATCATGCTCCTCGGTTTGTACGGTTCGGGGAAGACGACAACCGCCGCGAAGTTGGGCCACTGGCTTCAGAAGAGGGGTCTGGACGTTCTGCTTGTCGCTGCAGACACCCACAGGCCGGGCGCATACGACCAACTGAAACAGTTAGCGGATAAGGCGAACCTCAAGTTCTTCGGCATAAAGGGGGAGAAGGATCCAGTGCGCGTGGTGGAGGAGGCGTTAAAACAGAAGGTGGACGTGTACATCGTCGACACGGCGGGAAGGACCACGCTGGACGAGGACCTCATAGATGAGGTAAAGCGAATCCGAGACGTGCTTATCCCCGAGAAGACGCTATTGGTGATCCCCGCAGACATGGGGCAGGCGGCGGGGCGAGAGGCAGAGCGGTTCAAGGAAGAAGTGGGTATAGACGGCGTTATCATCACCAAGATGGACGGAAGCGGCAAGGGCGGTGGAGCGCTCTCCGCCTGTGCAATTGCCGACGTCCCCGTCTACTTCATAGGTACAGGGGAGCACATACGCGACTTTGAGGAGTTTGACGCGAACAAGTTCCTCTCGCGCCTGCTCGGCGTGCCCGACATAGAGCGCCTCGTGGAAATGGCAGAGGAGACCGAGATCAACGTCGAGGACATCCTTGAAGGGAAATACGACATAAACAAGTTCTACGCCCAGATAAAGGCAACTCGCGAAATGGGGCCCATAGACAAGGTTCTCGAGATGCTGGGCATGTCTTCTGTCCCAAAAGAAGTAAAAAAGATGACTGAAGAGAAGTTCAAGAAATACGACGCCATATACAAGAGCATGACGAAATACGAGCGCGCCCACCCGGAGGTGCTTCACGACCCCTCTCGCATAAGGAGGATCGCGAAGGGATCCGGAACGAGCGAGGATGATGTCCGGGAGTTCCTGAGGGACTTCAAGCGGTCCGAGAAGCTCATGAAGAAGTTAAAGCGCAAGGGCAGCAGGAAGAAACTCGAGAAAATGCTCGCATCCGGGAAACTACCGGGGGCGTTCCTGTGAGAGTGTTCTGGGCGATAATGGAGGGAAGAACAGACAGCAACTGGCACCTTAACGACCTTCCCGGCGCCGGCAGGATGGATGAGGCCGCAAGGATTGTAAATGCAGCGTTCTGGCTATCGCACAGCATCAGAACGGACGTTACACTCTACATCACGTTCACCGGTGGCCAAGACGCGCCAAAAACGCTGAAATTCGTCGGATCTGAACTGAAGAAGACGCCCCCGGATGAGAGAGGGATCGCGGCAATCATAAGAAAGGCGCTGGGCACTCGCGCAGGAGATACATGGACAAGGGCCCACTACGGCGTATACGTCACGAAGAAAGACATAGCCGAAATTCAGAAGGAAATGCCTACACCCCACATCCTCCTCGACGAAAACGGAGAAAACAGGGCAGAGGCAGTTGAAGATGGGGCAACGTTCATCGTGGGGGGACCCTACGGCATTCCGGGAGTCGCCATGGGCAGAATAAGAATAGACGAGAAGGTGCGAGTCGGATCAAGGGTATATACGGCATCCCACACGGTGTGCGCAGTAAATCTCCTGCTGGACGGGGTATGCAAATGATCCCTCAGGACGTTATCGAACGGGCAAGGGCGCTCGTAGAAAGGTATCCCGTATGCGATCACTGTCTAGGTAGAGCATTCCTCGAGGTGGACGGCAAGGACAACGAGAAGAGGGGGAGGAAGATCCGAGAAGCGTTGAACACCCCGCGCGTCGATCCGGAAAAATGCTACTTCTGCATGGGCATCTTCTCGAGGATAGAGGATTACGCGTCAAGGGCTGAGAAGGAGATGCGGGGCTACGTGTTCAGAACATTTAGAGTGGGATCACACGTTTCGAAGGAGATTATAAGACGAGAGGAGGAGATGTGGGATATCGTGGGTGTGAAAAACACGGAGACCATAA
This sequence comes from uncultured archaeon, assembly GCA_964480165.1. Classification (GTDB taxonomy): domain Archaea; phylum Iainarchaeota; class Iainarchaeia; order JAADDC01; family JAADDC01; genus SZUA-1452. The sequence continues at coordinate 637 of CAYZOD010000050.1, read as the reverse complement.
AGAAGCACATAAACAGAGAGGTCGGAAAGATTTTGCGGAAGAGAACGGGCAAGGAGTACAACGCGGAGAACCCAGACGTGGACGTCATAATCGACACGGAAATGGATGGTGTATTCGTCAAATCGAACCCTCTCTACCTCTACGGGCGTTATAGAAAGTATGCGGAGATGCCCCAGAGCAAATGGCCCTGCAGATACTGTGGGGGGAAGGGCTGTGAGAAATGTGACTACACGGGGAGACAGTGGCGTGAAAGCGTGGAATACTATATGAGCGATGTCCTCCTCGGCGTCACAATGGGGCAGGACACCAAACTCCACGCGGCGGGGAGGGAGGATATCGACGCGCGTATGCTCGGAACGGGAAGACCCTTCGTTATCGAAGTTGTTGAGCCGAGGATAAGATACGAAGACTGGGAGTGGGTGAGAAGAGAAATTAACGCGCACGGAAAGGGAAAGATAGAGATCCTCTGCCTCCGCCCATCGGACAGGAAAACAGCAAGGGAGCTAAAGTCCTCCGCGTTCCCGAAGACGTATAGGGCCTTCGTCGAATGTGACGGCACGGTTACCGAAGAAACTCTGGAAAGATTGAAGGAATTGGAGGGCAAAACGATCTTCCAGAGAACGCCGAAGCGCATAGC
>CAYZOD010000049.1:0-5048 GCA_964480165.1 uncultured archaeon | reverse complement strand
ACATCAAAATTTCTTCTACCGCGTCGAACCGTCAGAGGTTTCAGGGCGTTTCGGGGCGGTGGACGGGGGATTGTTGTCAGAAGAGTATCAGGGCTTCGAACTCATCGTCGTCCGCGCCGTGGGTGTTCGATACACCTATTCCAAGGGCAAACTGGTGGGCGTCGATTACTACCCTTCACCCATCCCCGATCCGAAGCTCTTCACGTATGACATGCCCGTAGAAGAGGAGAACGTAGGACCGCTCCGCTCCCTCACGCGACTGCTCGTCGAGATTGGAACGGCCCTCGAGTTTGTCAGGGAGCGGGAACTCGACTACATCTTCCTTGACGGCTCCATACTTCCTCAACTCGTCGATAAACCGAGGGGGAAGGCTAACGGTGTTCAGGGGCTCTACGAGGAGGTCCTCGACAGGTACAGGAAACTCTACGCCGAATGCAGGAAGAGAAACGTCATCCTCGCCGGTATTGTTAAGGATTCGAAGGGGAACCGCATTGCCTCTTATTTGAACGGCCCCCATCTCCGCGATTCCGTCTGGCTGAAGTATGCCATGAACGTGGGTGAGATGACCGTTCCCATCCCCTACGCCGACCACCCAGAGGATCAGGCGACGCTCCAGGATCTCGGCGAGGAGATTGCAAAGAACGTCTGGATCTTCTACCTCAAGGCATCTGACTACGACCGTCCGTTCCGCGTGGAGTTCTACTCCGACGATCCTTCCCTGGGCGAACGCCTCGCATCACTTCTCCTTCCTCTCTCATCGGTCAACAGAACTTTTACGATTCCCCCATTCCTCCTCGAGGCGGATATACGCGCGCGCCTGGGTAAGAAGTCCCTCGCGTACGTGCGCGAGTACCTTGAGAAGCGCCTGGGCGTTGAGTACAACCTATTCAGAATGCGGGGTGCAAACAAGCCGTTTTAGGTGGTCTGAATGAAGGTAGGTGTTGTCATATCCACGGAGGACTCGCCGTCCCCCACAAGGGTCGATTTCGTCATTACAGAGGGCATTATTCACCAAGGCCAGTACGTGGAGATTGATTCGCCGCAGGGAAGAATGCTTGCGCTCGTTGAAGACGTAATCAAAACGAACCGCTACTTCGGCCAGCCGGAGGTCGTCCGCGAATACGAACTGCGCTCCACAATGTCCCAGAACTTCCCCGTGAACGAGTGGGAGTTCCTTGTGGGCGTTGCACGACCCATGGTCGTCTGGACGGGGAAGGGAACGGAGAGGCCCACTGTTCCTCCCTCTCCCGGCGCTTCTGTTTATTCTCCCGATCCTGAGCGCCTTAAACGCTTCCTCGGTTTCAAGGAGGACGGACTGCACATCGGTACCCTCCAGTTCCACGACGTCCCCGTCTCCCTTGACGTCTCCCGCCTCGTACAGAAGCACTTTGCCATACTCGCCATGTCCGGTGCGGGAAAATCATACACAACCTCCGTCATCATCGAGGAACTCCTTGACCGCACGCCTGAGCAGGGAAGGATCGCAGTCGTGGTCTTTGACGTCCATGGCGAGTACGTCGGCTTTAAGGAACCGGTGAACGACGGAGTCCACCGCGACTATTCGGATAGAACCATCGTCGTTTCTATTGAGGATATGCGCATCCCTGTGCCGTCGCTGAATGCCCACGACTTCCTCTACTTCCTCCCGAACCTCTCCTCTGCTCAGATTCGCGAACTGGACCGCATCATCCACCAGTTGAGGGAAGAGATGGATGCGGGCAACGGTCCCTACGGCCTTGAGGACATCATCACTCGGGTTGAATCTGATCCACGCATAAAGGAGAACACGAAGGTATCCCTCGTGTCCTGGCTTCGCTCCCTCGAGTCGACGAGGCTCTTCGATGCCATTGAGCGCCCGGCGGTTGAATCACTCCTCGAGCCGGGGAAACTTGTGGTCTTCGATCTCTCGCCCACTATCGATGCAAAGAAGCGCCAGTTCGTTGTGACGTATTTCGCCAAGCGCATCTTCGACCTACGCAGGATGGGCAGAGTGCCCCCAACGCTGATCATCGTCGAAGAGGCGCATAACTTTGTCCCCTCTGAGCGTTCGAGGGAGGACGTGCCCGCCCGCGGCGTGATCGAAACCATCGCGCGAGAGGGTAGAAAGTTCGGTGTTGGCCTCTGTCTGATCTCCCAGCGCCCGGTGAAACTCTCGTCCACTGCCCTCTCGCAGTGTAACACCCATATAATCCTCCGCATAACGAACCCCTACGACCTTAAGCACGTTGCAGAGTCTTCAGAGGGCATCGACGCGAGATCGGAGCGAATGATAACGAACCTCCGACCGGGGGAGGCGATTATAGTTGGGGCAGCCGTGAACTTCCCCGTCTTCGTTAGAGTACGCGAGAGAAGATCCGTCGAGTCGAAGTACGAGAAAGATCTCATAGAAATGGCCAAGGAGTTTGAACAGAAGAAGAGGAACGTCGAGGAGGATCTGGACCTTCTCTAATCCGTTACGATGAGCGTGGAGGTTCTCTCCACGTCAAACCTCTTCCTTATATCGTCCAGCACCAGATGGGAGAGCTCATGGATATCCTTCACGTTTACGACAACGACCACGTCATATTCCCCGTAAACAATCTCTGCGCGCTCCACGTGCTCCTTCCCCCGCATATATTTGACAAGGTCTTCCTCTCCCCTGTGGAGCCGCACAAGCACGTATGCCCGCATGGTAGTCATATTATCCGGAGGGTTCTTATGGGAATCAGGGGAAATGCACTCCTTCCCCTTCTTTTTAAACTCAGATACCCTCTCACTCACGTGCGGGTACGTTCTGTGGAGTATGACGACGGGAGAATCTTCCTGCATACCGATTCCGATACTCTGGAGTATTCTTACCTTCCATCCCTGCTCATCGATCCCCGAATCCTTCCCTTCCTTTCAGAGCAGCCCCTCGGTGTTGAACACCCTCATTCCTTCGAGGTGCGCGGCGATCTCGACTTCCTAATCGATCTCTATCGCGAGGCATCCGCACTTACTGGCGCGGTCCTTTTCATCGAGCCGGAGCGTCAGTTCCTCCTCGAGAAGGGAATATCTCTCGGTTCTGAGTTCATCGACGGCATGCCCTCGCTCCGTCTTCCCAACTTCGATAGCTGGAAGAACGCTCTTGCGTTCCTTCTCCGCAGCGATCACGGCTACCCCCCGCGTGTCTTCCTTGAGAATATGTATTATTCTGCCCGCGTTGCCGTTGACCTCTCCAGCGTTGAACGGGTTCGTCTCCCGCCGGAAGCTCTGCGCGTGGTCCTCGATCTGAACATCGATCCCACGACAATCCTTTCAGGCGATGGGATAATCCTCCCCGCCTCCCGCGTTCGGCCCACAGTGGATATTCCATTCTCCTATCCGTCCACAGATCCCGTTCTGCGCAGTCGCCACGGGGGATTCGTTACGGTTTCATCCGAGTCCGTAATTCCCCTCTCCGACGCGGAGATCCTCGGCGTCCCTTATATTGTTCTTCGACCTATATACTCGTCTTCATCATCTCCCGGCATTCTCCAGCGATCCCTTTCGCATCTTCTCGATCTCTTCACCCGTTTCTTCCGCAAGGTCCGCCCGAGATCGGGAAGAATCGACGAGATCGCCGCCCGCTCTGCATCCTCTGACGTGGTGTCTGCCTACGCATACATGGAGGCGATATCCAGGATTCTTCTTCCCCTCTCCTCCTTCCTTGCCTCCACCAACGCCCTCACCCCTATTGGACGCATCAACTACCTCACCGCCTTGGAACTCTACCGCCGCGAGCCGAATACATATAAACGTTTGTATGCAGATAATCCACTATGCTCACACGTTTCGAACGCGCTAGAGTACTTTCTGCTCGCGCTCTCCAGCTTGCCCTTGGAGCTCCCCCGCTGGTGGAGGTTCCCGAGGGCGTGAAGGATCCATACGAACTTGCACAGATCGAGCTGGAGAAGGGTGTTCTGCCCTTCGTCGTGCTGGTAGAGTATCCAGATGGACGCGTTGAGAGAATAGGGGTGTGATCCATGGGTAAGGCAGTTTCACGCAGAATCCGCAGGGTGGTTGACGAGCTCCTCGAGAAGTATCCAGACCTCTTCAAGGCAGACTTCGAGCACAACAAGAAGGTGCTCAACGAGCTCGGTATCAAGCCGTCGAAGTACGTGCGTAACGTCATCGCCGGCAGAATCACCCGCGTTCTGAAGAAGCAGGCCGCAAAGGCCTGATCCCCAATTTTTGTTCTGAATTTTCCAAAAACCTACCACAACCTTTAAATACTGCCGGGACATTCTTCTACGGGCTGCTTTCGGGGAATCCTCCCGCCCCCTCGCCCATATACGCGTGATTGGCTGTCTGTGTGGACTTCGGTTCCGTAAAAAACTTGCATTACTTCGGCGATCGTCGGAAGTGCCTTTCCTGACAGTTTAATTCCCCTTACCCTCTTTCCATTCGGTTTCTCCTCCGAGCGGTAACCTATTTAAACTGCAAAACACTCTTACCAACTGAGGGGTTTAGCCCCCAATATAGATGGGCAAAAAGGTGATGGAATATGAAGAGTATGAAGATTAGGAAGCTGGCGGCCCTTGGTGTGGCTGCTGCCATGGCTGCCATGCCGGTTGCCTTTGCCGCCACGCACTACGACACACTGCCCAAGAACCGCGACTGGTACCTCCAGTCCAAGATCGTCGTCGGTGCAGACGCAATCGCAAGCGACGTCGTTGCAGCGGCTGACATTGCAGCAGCAGTCGCAGCACTTGCCTACAAGAAGGCAGAGATCTCCGGCGGCAGCGTCGAGGATGCAAAGGTCAAGATCGAGACGCCTGGCCAGATCGTTATCGGCGGTCAGGGCTACCACTATGACGACGAAAAGCTGGACTACTCTGCCTCTGAGTTCTCCAGCGGTCTGGAGCTCGGTAAGGCAAAGATTCCGACACTGAAGGAAAATGAGGATATCACTGTTAAGTACAGGGCGAACAAGGACGACTCATGGGAAGACGACGATGCAACATACACGCAGAAGCTTGTTGTGGCAAAGGATGGCATTGACATCGACAAGTACGTGAATGACAACAAGTTTGATCTCAAGATGGTCG
>CAYZOD010000048.1:0-5077 GCA_964480165.1 uncultured archaeon | reverse complement strand
TGCTCGTCGTTGCAGCGTCCGAGGGTGTCCAGCCCCAGACCCGCGAGCACGCGATCCTCGCTAAGACCCTCGGTATCAACCAGATGATCGTCGCCATCAACAAGATGGACATGGTTAACTACGACCAGAAGAAGTACGAGGAGGTCAAGGCAGAGGTCGAGAAGCTCCTCAAGGGCTTCGGCTACGACATGAACAAGGTTCAGTTCATCCCAATCTCTGCTCTCAAGGGCGACAACGTCGTCAAGAAGTCCGAGAACATGCCCTGGTACAACGGTCCGACCCTCTACGAGGCCTTCGACAAGCTAGAGGAGCCACCCAGGCCCGTTGACAAGCCACTGCGCATCCCCATCCAGGACGTCTACTCCATCAAGGGTGTCGGTACGGTGCCTGTTGGCCGTGTCGAGTCCGGTGTCCTCAGGGTTGGCGACAAGATCCTCTTCATGCCAGTGAACAAGACTGCAGAGGTCAAGTCAATCGAGATGCACCACGAGCCACTGCAGGAGGCCAAACCCGGTGACAACATCGGTTTCAACGTCAAGGGTGTCGGCAAGGACGAGATCAAGCGCGGTGACGTCGTGAGCCACCCGGACAACCCGGCAACCGTCGCAGCGAAGTTCAAGGCACGTATCGTCGTCCTGCAGCACCCCACGGCGATCACGGTCGGTTATACGCCGGTCTTCCACATCCACACGGCACAGGTTGCTTGCCGCTTCGAGCAGCTCCTGCAGAAGATCGACCCGCGCACCGGCCAGGTTGTCGAGGAGAACCCACAGTTCCTCAAGACCGGTGACGCAGCGCTCGTGGAGATTGTGCCAACGAAGCCAGTGGTTGTCGAGCGCTTCCAGGACTTCCCGGCACTCGGCCGTTTCGCCATCCGTGACATGAGCAGGACTGTTGCGGTCGGTGTCGTCACGGAGGTCACTCCGAAGCAGTGATCTCCCCCTCCCTTTTAGATTTTTCCGTTTACGGTGATTATCATGATCGCTCGCATCAAACTGGCAGGGACGGACCACCGCGTGCTTGATGACATCGCACAGAAGATCATATCCATCGCGAAGCAGGCTGGCGTCAAGGTAGCCGGTCCCATACCGCTGCCCACAAAGAAACTCCGCGTTGCAGTGCGCTACTCTCCCGACGGTCAAGGATCAGAAACCTACGAGCACTGGGAGATGCGCATCCACAAGAGAATTGTCCAGGTAGCAGCGGATGACCGCGTTATGAAGATGATTCTCCGCATCCCCATACCGGAGAACGTGAAGATCGAGATCAAACTCCTGGCGGAGCAGTAATCCGCCAGCTCCTATTTCTCTGCCTGGATCGCTTTAGAAATAGAAAAAGGGGTTTAGTCCCCGAAGTAACCGAACTTTCGGACCAGATCCTTCCTCTCCTTTCGCTCTTCCTCGCCCTCGACATGATCTGCTGGCGTTCCATCGACGACGCCGATCACTGAACGCCCGAGATCCGTCTCCGCCACGATCACCTGGAATGGGTTGCTCGTTGCGAGGTACACGCACGCCACGGTGGGAATCTGCTTGATGGCGTTCAGCACATGTATGGGGAACGACCCGCGCATGACGACAACGAAGACATGGCCTGCCCCTATCTTCAACGCGATGTCCGCCGCTATACGTTTTAATTCCTCGTCCGTTCCGGTAACTCTAACAACCTTGGGCTTCGCCTCGTTCATCGCCGCCCCGAACTTCGCCCCTGGAACCGAAGAATACACAGCATCGTAGAGATCCTCGATTGTCTTTATCGTGAAGTTGCCCTGACCGATGATCACCTCGTAGTCGGGCGTCCCGAAGTCCAGAACTTCAATCTTTACTTCCGCCATGCTTATATACTGGAATCAAATCCTTATAATGTGTTCAACTACATCCGCCTCGACGGCGAGTTTCCTGTCATCGTCTCAGAGAAGCGTGCCGTGCGTCCCCATCTCACCTCAAAGAAGTCCGCCAAGCGCTGCCCCTTCTGCCCCGGCTCGGAACACATGACCCCCAAGTCCGTTCTTGAGCGCCGCCGCGAGGACGGATCCTGGTATATCCGTGTTTTTCCCAATGCCTTCCCCTTTGTTCGACCTGATAATGCAGAGGCCTACGGTTATCACGAGGTGGTTGTCGAGACGGACGAGCATGATAAGCCCTTCCACTCCCTCCCCGCGGGCCACATAGCCGAGATCATCGAAGTTTGGGGCGAAAGAGAATACCACATGTACGAGGATCCCAGAATCGAGTACGTCGCAATATTCAAGAACCACGGGAGGGATGCCGGTGCCTCTATACCTCACGCTCACTCCCAGATCGCTGCAATTCCCTTTGTTCCTCCACGCGTCGAACACCGTCTCCGCAGGTATCCGCCCTCGCCGTCTATTCATGTCTTCTCCGGTGAGTACTGGTCTGTCGTTGCTCCCATGAACCCCCGCTACGCCTACGAGGTCCGAATACAGCCAAGGTTTCCCGCTTATCACGTCTACGATCTGAACTATGACCAGCGCTTCGAACTGGCTAAGATCCTCAAGGGACTTCTCCAGAGGGTGACGGAAGTGGTCGACGCGTATAACTTCTTCGTCTTCACCTCTCCCCGCGACGGTATGGTTCCTGTGCACATCGAAATCTATCCAAGAAAGAACAGGCACGCGGGCTTCGAACTGGGTACTGGCGCCTACGTTGTTCCCGTCTCACCAGAAACAACGGCGAAGTTTTACAACGTGGAGGAGGTCTTCAGGAACGTTCTTTAATCCTTCCTATCTTCTTGGATTTGGCGGGCCCGTAGCTCAGCCTGGCAGAGCGTCCGGCTTTTAACCGGAGTGTCGCGGGTTCGAATCCCGCCGGGCCCGCTCCCCAATACTTTTATTCACTCTGTTCTAATTATCATCTGCCGGCTGTCTGCAGGATCCGGGTGCTGAGGGTTTCCCGATGATCTAGGGGCCGAATGCCGTGCGCCGGTAGTCTAGCCTGGTAGGACGTCGGCCCCCCAAGCCGACGACCCGGGTTCAAATCCCGGCCGGCGCACTCCTCAACATTTAAAAGTATCTTGCATCATCTTTGTGGGCTGGGACCGTAGCTCAGCCTGGTTAGAGCGTCCGCCTGATAAGCGGGAGGTCGCCGGTTCAAATCCGGCCGGTCCCACTCCTCGCACATTCTTAAATGTTTAAACTGGTTTTTCCAAATTATCTTTAATGGCAAAAAGGAAATATGATATCGAATGGCGCTACTTTGATGCGAACGATGGCACAAAAATAGGTTATAGAATTATGGGCAATCCAAGCAATCCCCACGTAATGCTCATCCACGGCTGGGGCGTTACGGGCGAATACTGGCGCCCGCAGTACCCACTTTCGGAGCATCTCTACCTTGTGATTCCTGATCTCAGGGGCTACGGTGAAAGCGAGGCAAAACCCCCATTCACTATCAGCAGGATGGCCGTGGATCTTCTGGACCTCGCGCGTCGGGAAAATGTGCGATATATCGTGGGTCACTCCATGGGCGGGGCGGTTGCCCAGCAGTTGGCATCAAACTTCCCGGATCAGTTCGATGGGGTTGTTCTTGCGGCAACCTTTGCCCGTTTCGGCTCGCCGTTCTCTGCAAGGTTCTTCGAAACGGCAATTCCTCTTATCAATAAGATAGACCTTCGCTCCTTTGCGAGGTTTGCCTCAAATATGTCATACAACGTCGATAAGCGCACAAAACTTTTCTTCTACCGTTTCTACGTCAAGTGCAACAAGGATGTCCTTTTGGAGAACGTCAAGGATATACTCCGCTATGATGGCACGTGGAACCTGCCAAGCATAGATGCGCCAGTTCTCATTATTCACGGCGACCACGATCCAGTCATCTCTCCGAAACAGGCGGAGTATATTGCGGATCATATAGAGGACGCTCACGTGGTGATTATACAGGATGCGGGCCATGAAGTCAACTTCAACGATTCGAGGCTCTTTAACATGCTCGTCTACGGCTTCGTTCGATCCGTGAGTGATGGTTTACTCAAGCAATAAAAACATTCCTCCCCCTTCTTTCTTCTGCCGAATGAAGGGCCCGTAGCTCAGTCCGGCAGAGCGCCCGCCTTGCACGCGGGAGGCCCCGGGTTCAAATCCCGGCGGGTCCACTCTTCCTGGCCTTCCCCACCTGGCGCGCTCTGCGACAGAACGTTCTCCGGTGCCGCGGTAGCTCAGTCCGGCAGAGCGGCCGCCTCGTAAGCGGCAGGTCGCGGGTTCAAATCCCGCCCGCGGCTCTTCCTCTTGTTTTGCTCTCATGCATAATTGCCTGTCGAAGACAGGCAGTTAGCTTCGCGCGCACAATGAAATGGGCGTGAGAATCCCGCCCGCGGCTCCTCCTCTTGTTTTTGTCTCTGTGTCTATCCCACTCCAATTATGCCTGCGTGAGATCATCTACTCTCTTTATGAAATCGGCGACTTTTACGACGTTGGGCAATTCAACGTACTCCTCCATCGTGTGCGTTCTCTCCCCCGAGCCTGGCCCGATTAGGATACTTTCTATTCCTGCGCGGCGGTACGTGTGCATATGTGTCCAGCCCCAGATTGTTCCACCCACATCTATTTCGACGCTTTTCGCAGCTTCTGTTGCCAGCCGAAATATATGGGTTTCTGGAGGGACTACGAAGCCTTGGCTCGGATCGTCAAATTCGTATTCTGCCCCATATTTTTTCAAGATGCTTTCCACTTCTTGCTTTACAGCTTGAACATTCTGTGATGGATCTAACCGTATCGTCACAGACAGTTCCGCTGTTTCTGGGCTTCTATATCCCTTACCGTCCCCAACAAGCTTTATTACGTTCATCCCCGGCTTTATTCTGTACTTTTTCTTGGTTTTGAGGAATTCTGCCGATGCGATCTCGTTTACCACTGCGATTGCTTTCATTATGGGGTTGTCCATCATTTCCATGTGTGCTGCATGTGCGTCCCGTCCGTAGAACTTTGCGGTAAAGTCTACATCTCCAGCTTGGCCATCATATAGCCTTGCATACGTTGGTTCCATGACGAATACTGCCTTCGGTCTGTGCTTATCTACGAATAGCTCAGCTCCTCTTCCTCCCTCCTCCTCGTCCGCGGTAAAGA
>CAYZOD010000047.1:0-5158 GCA_964480165.1 uncultured archaeon | reverse complement strand
TGAGGAAAAGATAATAAAAGCTTCTACGGTGAGCGGATAAAAGTTATAAAGTTCGCCTATACTCCGTTAAAAAGCTTTCCAAGATTCGCAGACCTTTTAAGTGCAACAGACAACAATGGTAAGTTCTCACAGAAAAAGGAGGTGGTGCAGTGAAGGGATTCGAGATACTAGTGGACGCTATGCTCTACGCGGCGATCTTCGGTGCAATATCCGCGGGTCTGGCATACGTGGTCAACAACGGGATCGACATAGGCAATACACTAACCGGACTCGCAGTGGCAGCGAAGGACCTTGCCGTAGACGCCGTAAACGGTAATTTGGTGGCCGCAGCGATCCTCGGTTCGTTTGCAGGTATAACATACTACGCGGCAAGGCAGACGTATAAGATCGTTATATTTCTGGGTATTCTGGGCGGGGTTTTGCTTGTGGCCGCGTTCCTATAACCCATACTCCTTCTTTCTCATGAACTCGTTGTAGAGCGACGCGTAAGAGCTGAGGAGCATGTAGAGGCCCACATTCAGAACCATGAGCGCGAAGAAGAGGAGAACGAGGTTCAGGAAAGGAATAGAAACCGGAATGGAGGCAAATCCCGCTACGGTAAGTATGAAGCCAGCGACGAAGTAGTAGGGACTCCTGCCGGGCCGAAGCTTCCCGCCATATGCGTGATCAGATATGAAGAGGATTGTCTCGTCGTAGAAGCGCACGTACCACTGGAGGACCTTCAGGAGGGATATCGTAAGGATGCTGACGGAGAGGAAGATAAGAGCGGCGCGGTGAGAGAGAGTGGGCATGAAAATCAAGTATGCGAGTGCGGAGGCGGAGAGGACCATAACTATGATCGCACCAAGCATCTTCCTGGAGAGAGAAAGCACACGGTGCCTGTACGCGCTGGAGAATATAACGTGGTGGCGCAGGAAGAGCGACGCGTATGCCATCTCCAGACGTTCGATTGACTGGAAGAGCTTCCGGGGAAATATAACCGAAAGGAGGTGTTCGGCATCTTTCTCAGTACGCACGAAGGAGGAGAATGCGAGCGCTGCAACGTAGAACCAGAACACCGCAGAACTGAGCGCAGAATGCCCTACTAGCACCGCAAGCGCAAAGAGTGATGCCTCAGACGGCCCAAAGGTCCTGGCGAGGATGTGTGCCCCCGACTTTGGCGAAACACCAAAAAGCGGTGCGAGAACGACGAGAGATATGAAGTTCTGGAGGATGCTGAGGAAGGCGATCACGATAAAGAAAATCCCTGCGGAGGGCGGGAAGTAAATGCCGGCCCATGCACCGATCCCCACGAGAAATATAATGGGAAGGACGTCCTGGATCGCACCCTCCGCCCAGTGGAGGTGGAGATCATAAATAAGATGGTGGAACACAACACCGAAGACGAAGGCCAAGGCATAGTAATCCATGTACCCGTAGTATGCGAGAATCGCCGACGCAAGGAACACGAGAACACTGGACCTGGGCCCTCCAGAGTAGAGGAGGAGAATGTATGCGATTGCTGCGAGCAGCATCGATGTAAAGGGCGTTCCGAGCACGTAGAGGAGAACGAGAGCAGATATGAGCGCATCCATGGCAAGGATCGAGTGCTCAATAAGGGCGTATGATGCGCCCCTTCCCCAGCGCACGACAAGGGCGGAGGACGTGGAGAGGAGCATCGACGCCACCAATGCAGTTTCCATTCCCGCCCCCGCAAAGTATAGGACCGTGAAGAAGAGTGCGAAGCCCGTAACGAGGCGCAAGGGATGGACGAAGAAGAGTTGAAGTGGCGCGGAGAAGATTCGCCTGCTAGACGCCATATAACCAAGGTATGCGAGGAGAAACGCAAGGGCATAGGCGAAAAGATATTCCTTCTCGGGCGCCGCAAGGCCGGCACCGAAGAGCGAGCCCGTGAGCACGTAACCGACCTGCGGCAGAATCCCCACGAACGCGAAGAGCCGCCCCGCAACGAATGCAACGATCACGAGAAATCCGAGTGCAAGAGCAGAATACTGGGCCCGCATCAAAAAGATAAACGCGTGGGACAATAAAAACGTGGCGAAAAATTGGCACTACAATCCAGTGGAAACAGCATCGAAGAAGCGGGCAATGCGCTGGGCATTACGGACCATCTTTCGGTTGGCGAGACGGACGAGGCGGGCCACGTACCGCTCATTCACGAGAAGTTCGCCGTCGTAGAGAGGGGCGGCCATGGAATCGATCCCCCTTATCTCCACGTGATACTTTTCCGTATCTACCGACTGGATACCAGCGATCTTGATCCCCGCGGATCGGGCAAGGGTGATTATGCGCAGCGCTGCACCCAGCGAGTCAGCACCGACGTGAAGGATAAAGGGATCCACCTTGAACCAGAGTAGCTCGCCGCGGAACGACTCAACAAGTGGCCAGACCTCGTCAAACATAATTGGCCGGTGCCACTTCCCGTAGAAGAAAGAATCACCCTTCTTCTCCCTCCGAGACGTAGCGAGGAGAACAACACGTCCGGAACAGGACGACGTGGTTACGTAGCGCGGGTTGGCGTTTATCAGATCAAGAAGCGGGACGATCGGTGCGTCAATCGCACCCCTCTGCCTTGCCTCTGAGTACTTCTGGAGGTGCTTGCTACGGTATCTACTCCATCCCGGCAAAGTCGAGGATCGTCGGTTCATGCTCCTTTTCCTCCATCTCTTCGGATGAGAGGTATCTGCGGACGATGGGATCAATCTCTGACTTCAACCACTCCCAGTAGCGCTGAGAAGGAATGTTCAGCCGCTGGGATAGGGAGAAACGCAGGCGCTCGCCCTTATAGATGACCTCGTAACGCCCGTCATCCTTTATCCGTCCCTTGAAGATCTTTATACGCCTCCTGCCGTCGTCGCCCTCCTGAACGATGACACCGACGAGCCAGCGCCCTGCCCGTCGAAGTGGAATGATCTCAACGGCCTGCCACGATACCACGTTTAAAAAAGGTGTGGAGGAGTTTTTATTCATTCAAGGAGGGTAGAGTATGAGCAAGATTACCTATGTTACCTGTGCGTTCTGCGGACGACGCGTTCCAAAGGACAAGGCGGTTCCCCTCTACAAGAGGCCCGCATGGCTGCCAGACAACGTAGAGGTCCAGTACGTGGGCATAGCACAGGAGAAGATATACGTGTGCATCTCCTGTGCAAAGCACCGCGGCATCTCCTTCGCCGACTGGAGGAAGAAGATTGTCAGGGACGACCAGCGTCACCGCGAGAAGGCACGGAAGGCAGCGCTCGGCAGGAAGAGACGTGCGCGGGCAAAGAGGGGTAAAGAGGAGGAGAAGAAGAACAACTAACCCCCCTCATTCTATTTTATATACGAGCACCCGGCGGTTCTTGCTCGTCCACATGTACTTGAAGTGCTCCATGGGTGCGTGAAGGAGCATCTTCACCAGAGTCGAATCGTTCAGCATTGGTGTCAGCGCCAGGAGAACTGTGACGGTCTTTCCATTCACTATGCGCCGGCCACCCTTGTAGACGACGTATTTCGAATCGCCAATAGTAAGTTTCACCGCGTCGTTCGTGTCCTGGTAGAAGCCCGGGCCGAAGGGCGGGATGATATCAAAGACATTCTTCTCCACAACGGCAACGAGACGCCCCTGATTGTCAAAGCATATGTACTTGTTCACATACATCGGACTGCTGGAGGGGGAACAGTTCACGGTGAACGCGTAGAAGTTTCTGAGGCGAGGATCGGAGAGGTTAGGTATCTCGTAGGCGTAAATGGCGAGGGATGGGGCGCCCCAGAGGAGGGACGACTCAACCATGACGTAGTTCATGTGACGCTTCCTTGCTATCTCATAGGATGCGTTCTCGTCGAAGAGGAAGAACTGTGCCGCCTCGAAATCTGCCTGCAGACGTGCGTTGGTGTTGTCCGTCATGACGCCCCTCTCCGTGAAGAACGTCAGCCAGTGGCCTATGCTCCACCAGTTCAGGAGATTCGCGTCCTCTGGCGTGTTTGCCTCGATCCACTGGAAGAGTTCTATGTAGTCATCCGCCGGCTGGGCGCCGAAGGGATACATTTCCCTCGCTTCTGAGGACGTGATAAGTGTAGGGACCTTGGAGACAGTGTGGAAGATCCCCGTGGCAGCCATGGATACCGTTACAATGAGAAGAAACGCTGCGAACACGGCAGCAGCCTTCTTGCCATGTTTCCTGACCGCAAACCAGACATCCCCAAGCATCACGGCAGACGCGATGGCAATGGGTACGCCGAAGTAGTATGCGAACTTCAGTTTATACCAAGCGGCCCACCACGTAAGGGCGACCCAGGCAAGGATGAAGAGGTAGCGCCTATCATCCTTGAGACGGTAGGCGAGGAAGGGTATGGAGAAGAGCACGAGAACGAAAAGAATCCCATACTTCGCGGGCCAGTTCATGAAGCCGACCGTCTCCTCACCGATAATACGGGACATGGGTCCCCCAGTGAGCGGTTCAATGAAGCCCTGATGTGGCCTGACAAGTTCCCCTGTTGCCGTCTGCGCCCCAGACGGGAAGAGAATCCTGCTGATGACGCTCGTGACAACAGAGAACCAGCAGTAGCCGTTGATCGGGCATGAGAGTGCGGCGAAGAGCAAGGGTATAAACACAACTGCAAGGATCTTCCAGTCAACAACGAAACGCCATTCATTCTTATCAGGGAAGAGAAACGCTGCAAGTGCGCCTGCAAGTTGTGCAACGAGAATGATGAGTGCGGAGCCGAGAAGGGCTGCCCCGTAGGATCCGAGGGCATACGTCCGCGTCGCGTCGGTCCCGTCCGGGAGGGTGACCGTGACGGTATAATGACCGTTTGCAGCGGAGAGCACGGTGAGCAAAGCAAGCGCCGCCGCCCCAATGGCAATGTATCCATACCTTGCATCTCTTCTACGCAGGGCAAGGACTGCCGTTGCGGCAAATACGCCCCACGCGGCAACGGAGAGGTAACTTAGCGCGAGTGTATATACCGTGGTCATGGAGAGGGCACCTGTAAGGTAGAGTGCATCCGCTGCTTCCTTCAGGGCGAGTG
Source organism: uncultured archaeon (assembly GCA_964480165.1). Lineage (GTDB taxonomy): Archaea > Iainarchaeota > Iainarchaeia > JAADDC01 > JAADDC01 > SZUA-1452. Next base: position 151 of record CAYZOD010000047.1, on the reverse strand, counting down.
TCTTCACGAACCAGCCACCGACGACCGCAGTGATCGCCGAGACAGCGACGACAACATACGGCTCATACTTCTGAACCGCATCGATCCGCAAGAATTTAGAAAGCCAGAGCGCCAAGTGGTATCCCACCCAAAGAGCCAGGAAAACAACAGC